>JAHHTG010000001.1 GCA_020024765.1 Thomasclavelia sp.
ATATAAAACATATAAAAGACATGTAATTTCTAACGAACTAAAGTTTGGAAGTAATTCTTCAAAGATGAAGAAACGTCCTTTAAAGTACATATAATCAGCATTAATAGATGAATAATTAATGATATTAGCAGGAATTGATACAAGTAAACTTGCAACACACGGACAGAATAACTCATAAGCTCGCTCGATATGATCGTAACGATGCATACCAGTAACTACAATCACAAGATATGTGAATAACATGCATCCATGAAAAAAGAAAGTGTGGAAGCCTGGGAACGAAATGCACGAATAACTCGTTAATCTTGAAATGGGATATAAGAAATTTAAGACAGCACCTAGCATACCGAGTGTACAAATATAGCCAAATGCAATCTTCTTGCCTAATCCTTTGCCCCATATCACAAAAGGCAATGTATATAAGAAAATGCTGCATGGATATAGTGACAAGCTTTCAGCTAAGTCAATACCAACCGTCTTGCCAGCTGTACTATCCCAATAGATAATGGCTATTTCCAAAACTAAAAGAGTAACCCAAATCCACGTAAAAGTCCTTTTAATGTATTCACGATGCTTATTTAGGTAAATTACACCCATAATTATAATAACTAATAATACTGCCTCAAATATAAAATGTAGTGGCGTATAAAGCGTTCCTGGAATTAATGATGCATCCACTAAGAAATCTTTATGAGTAAAGAAATTTTCTAAAACATATCCTAAATCTTGCATAGTCTCCCCTTATATTAGTTAGGCAATATTCTATCATAATGTTGTGTAAGATGATGGTTAGAATTAATAAAAGAGTTAAATTTTCGTTAAAGACTTGTTTTATATATCGAAGTACGATATATTATATGTAACGAGGTGCGATATATAAGGAGGGTCTATGGAAGAACGAATTAAACGAATTTATGTGCCAATGACCGAGACTGGTTTCTACATTTTATTTTGTCTAAGACTTCCACAACATGGTTATGGTATTGCTCAAAAAGTTAAAGAAATGACAAATAATGAAGTAACTATCAGTCCTGGTACAATGTATGGAACATTGTCCAAAATGGAAAAAGATGGGTTGATTAAATTCGTTAAGGAAGAAGAAAAACGAAAATTATATATCATAACAGATTTAGGGAATGAAATATTGAATCTGGAAATTAAACGCATCGAACGTTTGTATAAGAATAGTAAAGGAGAAAGCTGTCATGAGTAAGATTAAATTTGCATATTTTACAATTGCTGATTATGAAGATGAGGAAATTTAGCTACGCAAGCAACACCAAAACGGCTTAAAGTTCAAACAATTCATCATTCCTGGTATCTATATTTTTGATGAATGTGAAAAAGAAGATGTCATCTATCGTCTTGATTATAATGAAGCTCCTAGAAATGAAGACTATACGAAATTATTTGAAGATTATGGTTGGGAATATCTCATGACATTTAATGGTTTTTCATATTTTAGAAAACCAAAGTCTAAAATAGAAGCTAATATTGATGGTGAAATTTTTTCAGATAATGTTACTAAAGTTGAAATGGTTGAACATATCATCAAAACAAAAATGATACCTGTTTCAATCTTATTAATTTCTTCATTAATCATTTTAATATTTATAAGTGATTATGAGTTACTTGAACCATGGTTTAAGATTATCCATGCTTCGATTGTGCTTCTTGATGTTACACTATTAACACACTGTACAATCAAATTGAATAAACTCAAAAATAAATACCTTAAGTAATCAGTACACTATAAAAGGGCTGTTAAGAAAAAATATTCTTAACAGCCCCTTATTAAATTTTATTACATCATAAAGACAATTGCGACAAAGTGAGCAATGCTAGCTAAGGCAATAAAGATGTGCCAGACGAAATGAGCATACGGAAACTTCTTAGCATAGAAAATAGCCCCAATGGTATAGAAGATACCACCTAAGACAATTAAACCTAAAAACCAAGATGAAGAAACTCTAATAAGCGTTGGTAGGATTAAAATCGCTATCCAACCCATCGTCATATATAGACACATCGAGAGTTTCTTGTGAGCCTTACTTGATATTGAAGTTAAAAGAATACCGGCAATGGTTGTTCCCCATTCAATAATTAGTAAAATTAAGCCCTTCCAACCACCAATTAACTCTAAGAGAATTGGAGTATAAGTTCCAGCAATAGCTAAATAGATGGCGCAATGATCTAATTTACGAAAAACATATTTATGATTAGAACCAAATTCCATCGCATGATAGATGCATGAACATGTAAACATCAGGAAGATGCAAATCATATAGATAGATTCGCCAATCGCTCCTAAAGCACCACCGTTTAAATAGGCACGAATCGCCACATAAGGTAAGGTAAACAAGAATAGAACAGCCATTACACCATGGCTGACCGAGTTACCAACCTCTTCACCAAATGATAATTTAAACATATCACGCATTGATTCATCTTTCATATTAATCCTCGTCTACAAATTCAAAACCAAAGTCCTTAATGTATACGTAATCACCATCTTTACAGCCTTTTTCTCTTAAGGCATCATCGACTTTCATGTTACGTAATGCACGTCCGAAATAGATAATACTGTCTTCGTTGTCGAAGTTGACGTTGCTTAATAAACGGAAGACCTTTTCACCTTCAACGCGGTAAACTCCATTACCTTCGTTATAGACAGTGAATTCGTTCTTCTTAGGTTCAAACTTATAAACAACTTCTTCTGCTGACTTGTCTTCATCATAAATTGGGAAGGCAGGTGTCACAGCTAATAGATCCTTGATACGGTATAGAACTTGTTCTAGGCCTTCGTGGATAATTGTTGTTGTTTCAAAGATTTCGACGTCAGGGTATTTAGCCTTGAAACGTTCTAAATTAGCCGGAGCATCATCAAGATCCATCTTGTTTGCTACAACAATTTGTGGACGTTTTTCAAGGTTACCTGGATATTTTAATAATTCATTGTTGATGATTTCATAATCTTCAACTGGATCACGACCATCATTTCCACCCATGTCAATAACATGTAGAATTACGCGACATCTTTCGATGTGTTTTAAGAATTCGTGTCCTAAACCTTTACCTTCAGCCGCACCTTCAATTAAACCCGGTAAATCCGCCATAACAAAACTTGAACCATCAGGAACTTGGACCATACCAAGTTGCGGTTTTAAAGTTGTGAATGGATAATCTCCAATTTCTGGACGAGCCTTCGATACAACTGATAGTAATGTTGATTTACCAACGCTTGGGAAACCAACTAAGCCAACATCGGCCAATAATTTTAATTCAACGATAACCTCACGTTTTTCACCCGCTTCGCCAAGTTTAGCATATTCAGGTGCACTATTAATTGAAGTTGCAAAGTGATAGTTACCAAGACCGCCCTTGCCACCTTTACAAATGACAGCTTCTTGGCCATCTTCCTTAAGGTCGGCAATTAAATCACCGGTTTCAACATCACGGACCATAGTTCCAACAGGGACTTTAACATAAACATCCTCAGAACTCTTACCATGCATCTTGTTGTTCTTACCTTTTTCACCATCTTTAGCAACAACTTGTTTAGTATAACGTAAATCTAATAAAGTTGATTTATTTGTGTCGGCCTTGAAAATGATTGAGCCACCTTTGCCTCCATCACCACCACCTGGACCGCCAAGTGGCACGTATTTAGCTCGTAAGAAGGAAACTAGTCCGTCACCACCATTACCAGCTTTTAATTTGATTTTTACTTTATCTATGAACATATAATTCCTCTAAAAATAAAAGCCCATACTGGATGGGCTTTTGATTATGCAATTGGATATACAGAAACTTTCTTGCCAGTTTTACCGACACGTTCAAATTTAACGATTCCATCAACAGTACAGAATAGAGTGTCATCTCCACCCTTCATTACATTTGTACCTGGATGAATTTTAGTTCCTCTTTGACGGTATAGAATAGATCCTGCTGTTGCAAACTCTCCATCTGATTTCTTTGCACCTAAGCGTTTAGAATGTGAATCACGACCGTTCTTAGTCGAACCAACACCCTTCTTAGAAGCGAAATATTGGATATTTAAAACGAATTTCATTTTCTTATCTCCTTTCATCAATTTTTATGTATTGACTATAAGATTCCTCAATTGTTTTCAACTGGAGAACCGCGAGTTCCAAGTAATTGTTAACCTTCTCACTGTTACCATCATTGATAATTTCAAGATTGTTCCCGAGATCTTTAATAATTACTTGTTTGTCAACCATGTCAATGGCATTCATTAGTCCAAACATAATTGAACTAACACCTGCGCAAATTAAATCTTTGCCGTAGTCATCACTCATTGCATGTCCTTTGACATTTAAATAAGTATAATGACCATCGTTAAAGCCGTATTTAACGGAAATCATTAAGCGTTGATTGATTCAACAACTAACTTAGTATATGGTTGACGATGACCTTGTTTTCTTCTAGTTGAACCCTTTTTAGCCTTATATTTGAAAATTACGATTTTCTTTGCCTTGCCTTGTTTTTCAACCTTGCAAGTTACTTTCGCACCTTCAACATAAGGATGACCAAGAGTTAAACCATTGTTTTCAACAGCAACTACTTTATCAAATGTGAATGATTCACCTTCGTTTGCTTCTAATTTTTCAACGAAAATTACTGATCCTTCTTCGACCTTAAGTTGCTTACCGCCAGTTTCGATTACTGCGTACATTTACCTTGCACCTCCTTGTTTTTCTAAATCTTAAGACGCGCCATTGAGGTGTATTAATATAACTTAGAACCTCTTTTGAGCGGTTATAGACCCTCTAAGGGGGCTACAACACAAGAATAATAGCATAGTATCCCGTTTAAATCAAGGATTTTAGGCTATTTATCATCATTGCAATGATTTCTTTGTCTGTCTCTTTCATACCTTCTTTAGCTAGGCGGCCAATGTTGCTAATTGTACTTTCAGCACCCTTTGCAGTTAAACCGTCACCTGCTTTAAATTCGTTATGACGTAAATACATATTGTATCCAAGTAGGCCTGCATCAACTGCCGATTGAATCTTAGCAGCGCAACTTGGTTTAGCACCATCACACACAGTACCTGAGATAATGCCAAGACCATTCACAACAGTATGTGCTACTGCTTCAAAACTATGTGTTTCTAAATACGCAATTCCTGCACCAGCACCAATGCCAGCACTAACTGCGCCACAATATGCACTTAAACGACCAATCCCACTCTTTTGATGGATAGTACATAAATCGCTAACACATAATGCACGATAGATTTCTTCTTCACTATAGCCGTTATCACGACCATACACAACAACTGGTACAGAAGAAGTAATACCTTGATTACCACTGCCTGAGACAATGATAACTGGTAATTCACACCCACTCATTCGGGCGTCACTTCCAGCAGCGGCATAAGCCTTAGCGCGAATCATTGTATCGTTACCATAAGTCTTTAACAAAGTCTTGCCGATATTAGCTCCCCAATCATTACGGATACCTTCTTCAGCAATCGCCATATTAAAATCAATTTGTGGATCTAAGTATGGTTTTACATCATTTACATCTACGATATCAGCAAATTCCACGATGCTTTTAATATTTAAACAACTTTTATCACAAACATCTTCTTTAACTTCTTGAACACCTGTATCTAAGATAACTTTATCATTCTTGGAAGCATAGACAATATTTGTATGATAGTTGACAATACGAGCCTTAACGATATCATTATCCTTTTTTAAAGTGATAATCATATCAAAAATATGGCCTGATTCTAATAAACCAACTTTAATTTCGTGTGTTTCAGAATATTCTTGAATTTTAGCGACATCTTCGCGACTTACTTCCGCAATTACTTCAAGTTGTTTAGCACTTACACCGGCTACAAGTCCAGCAGAAACTGCAGCACCAATTCCCTTCATGCCACCGGTATTTGGCACAACAACACTCTTAACATTTTTTAAAAGGTTGCCACTCACATCGATCTCAACACTTTCAGGCAAATCGCCTAAAATATCACGGGCATAACTTGCTAAATAAGCAATCGCAATTGGCTCTGTACAACCCATTGCTGGTAATAATTCTTCTTTTAAAATTCGAAGATATTGATTATAAATCGCATCATGTCTTTCCATATTTCACCTCATCAACAATTACTTAAATATTCTTGATCATCAATCTTGCTAGCCTTAATTGCATCAATGATCGCAAGCTGCATCACTTTTGCAGCTAATGTCCCGATGACATTGATATCAGCCGGATGTTCGCCTACACTACAAGCGTAAATTGTATCGCCATCCGCCATTGTGCCAACCGGGTCAATACTCCTAGCATACCCATTTCGCGCCATATTTGCAATCTTTGAAAGCTCAGCTTTATTGAATTTTGCGTTAGTCACTACTACACCTAAGGTTGTATTTGCCTTTTCGTTACTGTGATTTGGTAAATAACCTAAGGTATTTTCAAAACTTAAATAACTCTTACGTTCGTGATTTAATACACCTGCAATTTTATTACCGTTAGTATCAAAAATATCACCAAGCGCATTAACAACGACAATAGCGCTTAAATAAATATCACCAAAATAAATTGTATAGACACCAAGACCTGCTTTTGATGCTTGTTTCATACCCAACAATTTGCCAACGGTTGCACCAACACCAGCTCCAATATTACCATGAGCATCGCTTGTACCTTTTAAAGCCTTTTCGCAAGCTTCATAGCCCATATTGGCATCAGGTCTAACATCAGCCTTGCCATAGCTTAAATCATAAATACATGAGCCTAAAACAAGTGGTACACAAGCACAATTAGTTTCAAGTCCAATAGCGTGTTTTTCTAAACATTCCATAACACCTTGTGAAGCCGCTAAACCATAAGCTGAACCACCCGCTAAGACAATCGCATTAACAGGATTATCAGCAGTTAATGGTGTTGCAAGAGGTGTCTCACGTGACGCTGGTCCACCTCCACTTATATCAACACCTACACAAGCGCCATTTTTAAAATAAATTACAGATACCCCAGTTTTAGCTTCATCATTTGTCACGTGGTTTAAATTAAAACCATCAATCATTTCTAAACTAATCTTTTGATATAAATCCATCTTGATACCTCGTTTGTCTATATTTTAGCATTATTTAAAAGCCAAAAACGCCAAATTAATGGCGTTTAATAAGTAATTGTATAAGTCGAATCATAAAGACTATTATTATAGATATAACATAAACGATATGTGCCCTTGAGTCCTTCTGCGCTAACTGTTTGAATCATGAAGGATTCATCCGGTTTTGGTGAATTAAAAATAGCCACACATGTGCCAGGTTCTTCATCGACTTGGAAAGGATAAACCAGCGCTTTATTGTCTTGAACTAGAACTAATTCAAGATTATCTTCTTTATGCAATAAACCTGAAACTACGATACGATCGGTTTCATCGACAAAAGTAATTGGCATAGCAACATTTAACTGCTCAACATTGATAAAATCATCATATTCTTTTAATAAATCACCAACCTTAATCTCTTTGTGTTTTGTCACGCCAAGGTTACCTAATAATTTTGAGTCTTCAAATGAAGTTGTTGTAAACTTCGTGACATCGATTTTTTCGGCGCGATAAATATTGCACGGAAACTTTAGTTCAAATACCAATTCACCATCTTGAATTTCAGAGATAAAAGCATCCATATGATCATGTGCAGTTAATGAACCAGGATCGTTATTGATTTTACCATTAAGATATGAGATACCACCCGAAGTCACCAAGAAATGATTATCACCTAGATAATCATTATCACAAATATATGGTGAATAATATTCAAATCCACGCTCTTTGCCATATTGATAAACTTGTTCAATAGTATGGTTGGTTTCATCAACCTTATAAATAACCATGCGCGAATAGTTATCTTCAGCAGCTAAAGATTCAGCTTTAGTTTTAGAACGATACATACCATTATCAAAAACCATCAAGTGTTCACTATCAATCCAAGTTGCTGCATGTTGAGCCCATTGCCATTCAAATTCTTCACCAATCGGAGTTAAGAAATATGGGTGCATCTCTTCACTCCAATTATCATTTGAACCAATTAAATATTTTAATGCGCCACTATCGTAATCGATAACAGCTACAACATCTTGATGACGGCCCGAAACTGTAAGAGTGTTATTTGTGGGCTCGTAATCGACTGAATTATTGTGGAACCAGTCACTAGCAGTCCAATTTAAACTACGACCATCTTTTGTATCAAAGATATCTTTCAAATCGAAGGTCTTAACAACGTTACCAGTCTCACAATCAACTTCTACAATAACATCTTCTACGGTTTTGCCATTGAAATCATCACTGCAAACCAAGAAATTACCATTCGGCAATTCATCGATATCATGGTGATAGCCACCAGGTAAACGATACTCACTTTCGATATGGCCTAATAAATCCATCGTCACAAAACCAGTTGTGTAATACGGACTATTAATAATGCGATCACTACTTAAAACAAGTTTGCCATCTTTTAGTATGTTGACATCCCAAAAATGTGCCGATGATAAGATAAATCTTAAATCACCATTGCAATCATAAGCCGAAACATGACCATTACTGCTAGGTGTTGTAAAATATAGTTCATTATGATTTTCTATTAAATTCTTTTGTGTTACTTCTGGTAAATAAACATCTGCTGGTAATTCATGTGCCATAACTTCATGTGTGAAGATTTGATTATTAACCTTAATTTCTACAGTTGTCGGTTGATCAGATAATAAACCAACAATCGGTAAAATATGCTTAGTACTTGGTTCAAAATTAAAGATTAAATCAGCAGCGGTTGTTTTACCTTTGACAACCATTTCAATTGGAAATTCACTATCAGTTTCAAATTCTATAATTGCCGAAAGTGGAGCCATACCATATGGATCGACAATGATAATTGGTTCTTCCAAAGTACCACCATTCAGTTGTTCAACTAAGACTTCTGTTTTATCCTTTTGAGCCAGCATCGTAGTTGGTTTCATCTCTAAAGATTGGCCTTCAATTTCAAATTCATAAGGTTTTTGGCAAGCGGTTAAAACTAATCCCAATAGTAATAAAAGTGCGATAAGTTTTTGTCTCATTAGTAACTTCTCCTTTCGCTTAATTGCGTTTAGCCTCAATTATCCATGAGGCAATTTTATTTGTCTGAAGTTTTAAGTCACGAAGACTTTCTAAACGATATTCCCAGTTTGGCGAACCAATCGTTCCCGGAGTATTAATACGGTAATCATCATCTAAACCAATAATATCTTGACTTGATAGGACTGCAACTTCCGCAATGGAATTAAGTGCAATCTTGCAGAAAATATCGTGGACGTTACGCATGTAATAGCCCTCATTTCTAAGTTTTTCACGCAAGACTAAACGTTCATCATGATTAAAACTTCGATACCAACCTTCAATCGTTTGGTTATCGTGAGTACCGGTATAAACGATTAAATTCTCGCGATCAATTTCATCATAATTTTTTTCTTCAGCACTATAAATAAACTGTAAAACCTTCATGCCTAAGAAATGATAATGATCACGAAGTTCTGAGACTTCCGGTCTTAATTCGCCTAAATCTTCGGCCACGATTTTGATATCAGGGCATTTTTTAAACAGTGTATCAAAGAACTCGTAGCCTGGCGCTTCTATCCATTCACCATCAATAGCTGTTTCACACTTAGCATCAATCTTCCAATAAGTATCAAAGGCTCTAAAATGGTCAATACGAACGATATCATATAACTCAGAACAAAATTTTAAGCGATCAATCCAGAAACTAAAACCATCTTTTTCCATATAATCCCAATCATAAATTGGATTGCCCCATCTTTGGCCTGTTGCACTGAAATAGTCAGGTGGTACACCGGCAACAAATGTTGGAACATATTGATCATCTAATAAGAAATTATCTTTGTTGAATAAAACATCAGCACTATCAAGGCCAACATAGAATGGAACATCGCCCATAATCGCCAAACCTTTTTCATGAGCATAATCCATCAATTTCTTAAATTGTTTAAAAAGAATGTATTGAATAAAAGCTTCAAAATCAATTTCTTTTTGAAGTTCTTCATCAATGATTAATGTGCCATTAATAATATCTTCACATTCATCCCATTCACGCCATGTTTTAGCATTATAGCGAAGATTTAAAGTCGAGAATAATCCATATTCCTGAACCCATTTTTGACTCGTAAAAGCCAAAGAAGCAACTGTAGGAGTAAAGTTATGATAAGCTTCTTTTAACTTACTGCGTTTATATTCACGGGCGCCAATATAATGCACACGAGTATTATCAAAATTAATGTCATCAACTTTTGCAATTAAACCTTCTTCATGCAAGGATACTAAATCAACATATAATTCATCAAGGGCTTTTGATGAATATGGTTGATATGGTGAATTTCCAAAACCTAGTGGATTAAGTGGCAAGATTTGCCAAATCTTAAATCTCATTTTTGCGATAATATCGATTGTTTCATACGCCACTTCACCAAAATCACCAACACCATATCTAGTTGGCAAAGATGAGATTGGCAATAAGATTCCTGCTTTTCTCATATTATTCACCTTCAATTTTCTTAACTATATGACTATTCTAACACACATCAGGGTAATGGCTAAGTTAGTTAGAAAGTTTAAGTCGATATAAAAAGGTTATTCTTAATAAATTTAAGAATAACCTCAAATAAATATTTAGAATGAAATGCAACTATCAACAGCATGTTGCCATCTTGCATATAATGTTTCAGCTTCTTTAGACGAAATTGTTGGCTCAAATTTCGTACTCTTGCCGACTTTAAAATCTTCTTTTTGGTAAATACCACACGCAAGGCCAGCAAGCCGAGCTGCACCCAAAGCTGTGGCTTCATTGGATTCTCCACGTACAACTGGAATACCTAAGATATCACTTTGGAAAGCTAATAAGAAATCGTTGGCACTTGCACCACCATCAACTTTTAGCTCATTAATCTTAAGTGATGAATCTTGTTCCATGATATCAAGCAAATCTTTACTTTGATAAGCCATTGCTTCTAGAGAAGCTCTTACAATATGACGATAATCACAGCCTCGCGTTAAACCGAAGATTGAGCCCTTACAATTCTTATTCCAATAAGGAGCACCAATTCCGGTAAAAGCCGGAACAATAATAACGCCCTCACTCGATTCCACAGATTTAGCGATTTCTTCTGTCTCACTGGCTTTTTTTATAATCCCTAGTCCATCTCTCAACCATTGAATTAAACTGCCAGAAACGAAAATACTGCCTTCTAGTGCGTAATTGACTTGGCCATTAATGCGCCATGCAACAGTTGATAATAAGCCATGGTTGGAATTAACAATATCTTTACCGGTGTTCATCAATAAGAAACCGCCAGTGCCATAAGTATTCTTAACATCGCCTTTTTCAAAACATGACTGACCAAATAAAGCCGCTTGTTGGTCACCACAAATAGCGTTAATTGTACAGCCACCCTCATAATTAAAGAAATGGTGTGGTTTAACATGAGCAATGTCACCAGCGGTATCAACAACTTTTGGCAAAATACGACGTGGGATATTAAATAATTCCAATAGTTCATCATCCCAATCAAGTGTATGAATATTAAACAGCATGGTTCTTGAAGCGTTAGTTACATCAGTGACATGAGCTTTACCACCACTTAATTTCCAAACTAGCCATGTATCAATTGTCCCAAATAAAATGTTAGGGTTATCTTTAACACCCGGTACTTCTTCAAAAATCCAATTAATTTTAGATGCACTAAAATATGGATCGAGAACTAATCCAGTCTTTTCACGAACGATTGGTTCATAACCTAATTTGCGATATCTATCGATAATATCGCTTGTTTGACGTGATTGCCAAACAATCGCTTTTGTAACAGGCAAACCGGTTTCTTTATCCCAAATAACAGTTGTTTCTCTTTGGTTTGTGATTCCAATGGATTTAATTTGGCTAGGACTAATACCAGCAACTTGTACCACTTCCGCCATAACTACTAAAGTTGATAACCAAATTTCATTGGCATCTTCTAAAACCCAACCTGGATGAAGATAAAATTGTTTAATTTCTCTTTGGGCCATTTGTACAACATTTTGATTTTTATCGAACAATAAAGCACGAGTACTTGTTGTACCTTGGTCAATAGCTAAAATATATTTTTCCATGATTATTACTCCTCATCATCAAGATATTTACTAATTTCAGCTAGAGGCTGATTTGAAATTTTAATTTGTTTAGATTGGTAATCTTTCGCATTATTTTGGAAAGCACGAACCATTTCTAAGTAGAAGGTATGGGAAACTAACCGACGCGCACCTTTTGAGAACGTTACGATTTGTTCTAGATAATCAGAAGTCACAACACTCACGCGATAATTTTTAGCGTATTCGTTTAAATGACCTTCGATATAGGCGTCAGCTGTTTCGTTTTCTTTAGTAAAGACAATTTCAATATTGTCATACTTGTGCTTTGATACAGCTCTCCCTTTAACTTTATAGGCATCAAAAACGACAATGGCTTTAAAATGTTTATAGGCGCTAAAGTTTGCAACCAAATCAAGTAATCGCATTCTTGCTAAAGCCAAATCTTCACTCGCCAATTTCTTAAATTCATTATCAGAATAAATGACGTTATAAGCATCAATTAAATATAACTCAGGCAAGCCACTCTTGATGGTTACTGTTGCATTATTCGAGATATCAACCTTAGGTTTAATGGCTGGAATATACTCTTTATTCTTTTTAGTTGGACAGGCTTTTTCGAAAACTCGACGAACTTCTTCGTCATCAATAGTGTATTTGCGATGAGCTTCAACTTTTTCTGGTTTCTTAATTGTTAAATCAAGTGGTTCAATGTGAGCATAGTGTTTAACTTCGTAATATGGCACATAATAACCAGCGCCATGGATGCAGAACACAGAACCTGTCGGATGTTCGAGATCTTGTTCAGAATCATAGTTGATATTCATTAAGATTTCTTCTTGATTAATAGCTACTTGATAATTTTTAAAACTTAAAGTTAAGCGACCTAAACCACGACTATAGTTATTCACTTCTTTTTGGTATTGTTGAATATAACGTGCTGGAGCTTCACCAGTCAAAACGGCATAATCTTCATTGCTGGTCGGATCATTGTAAGTGCCGTTCATTTGTTCGACATCATAAATAGCTTTACTTAATAAATTGTTTGGCAACTCTAATCTAAATTCATAATATGGTTCAAGAATAATTCCTTGGGCTTCTTTTAACCCTTGACGAATAGCGCGATTTAAAGCTTCCTTGAAGTCACCACCTACAGTATGTTTTAAGTGACCTTTCCCTGCAATTAAAGTAATACGAATATCTGTGACTTTTGAACCGGTTAATGTTCCGACAATGTCGTCACTGTTAAAGGCATTCACAATTGCGGCTTGAAATGGTTTTGATAGTAAATGTTCAGGCACAATGTTCTTAAATTCAATACCACTGCCAGGCGCTAATGGTTCAATCAATACATGGACTTCTGCATAATGTCTTAAAGGTTCGTAGTGGCCAACACCCACAACTGGACTTGCAATTGTTTCTTCAAATTCAACATGGCCTTCACCAAATTCAACTTCAAGGTGATATTGTTCAAAAAGACGTCGTTTTAAAACTTCGACTTCAATTTCACCCATTAAAGATAAATTAACAGTTCTTTGGCCTTTAATATATTGAATACCTAGCCCCGGATCTTCTTCTTGTAATTCACTCAAGCATTTATCAACCACATTCAAATCTTCGTTATCATTAAAAGTCATTTGATAACGCATAAATGGTTGAAGTTTTAGATGGTTATCACCTTCATTTAATGGTAATTCTTCACCTGCCATAATCGTTTTTAAACCTTTAATAGCACCAACTTCACCCGCTGTTAAAATTTGCGTTGTTTCGTATTTGTTACCCGAATATAAACGAATTTGATCGACCTTTTCATGTTCTTTAAGTTCGGTTTTTACTCTTAAATGTCCACTTAAAACTTTTAGATGGACTAAACGAATACCTTCCTCATGACTAACCTTAAAAGTTCTTGCCTTAAATTCATCATTATGAATAATTTCGTGAGTATAAACATTGATAAGATTCAACAATTTATCAATACCTTGATTCTTTAAAGCTGAACCAAAAAGACACGGATACATCTTCATCTCATTAAATAATTCTTTGATGTTTTCATCTAAAACCTCGCCAGTTTCGAGATATTGTTCAAGAAGATTTTCTGAACATAATGCAATATTTTCATAAAGTTTATCATCATGATCACTAAAATCAACAACGTGCTCCGATAAATTATCTTGAAGATCTTTTAGAATTTGACCTTTACTTAAATAACTAATATCCATCTTATTGGCAAAGATAAAAGTTGGAACATGATAATGATTTAAGAGCTTCCAAACAGTCTTCGTGTGGCTTTCGACACCTTTAGTACCATTAATAACTAAAATAGCATAATCTAAAATTGATAGGGATCTTTCCATCTCTAAAGAAAAGTCGATATGTCCAGGTGTATCAATCAAAGTAATATTTGTATTTTCATAATCAAAAATTGCTTGCTTAGAAAAAATCGTAATCCCACGATCACGTTCTTGATTATCAAAATCAAGGAAAGCCGTTTTATGATCAACTCGTCCCAACTTCTTTAAGTGACCCGCTTGATACATCAAACTTTCTGCAAGTGTAGTTTTGCCAGCATCGACATGTGCCAATAAACCAACGACAATGTTCTTCATAAGTATAATTATAAACGAATAAATGACTTTATGATAGAATGGATACAACGAAAATAGGAGGAACTTATGAATCCACAAGTTTATACAAATTATGCCAAGTTAGTCATCAAATATGGCATTAACTTACAAAAAGGCCAAGATGTTGTCATCTATTCTTCAACACGTGCAGTAGAATTTGCAAAATACATTCTTGAAGAAGCTTATTTAGCCGGTGCAAGACACGTTCGTGTTGAATTAAATGATGAAAAGATTGACTACTTAACTTACAAATACTGCGATGAAAAGGTACTGGGTGAAGTTTTACCTTATCAAGAAGCAAAAGCAAAACACGATGCTGAAACATTGCCTTGTAAAATCTATATCGAAGATGAAGACCCAGATGTCTTTGCAGGTTTAGATGCTAATAAGATTTCAAACGTCCGTAGCATGCGCTACAAAGTCATTAAAAAATATCGTGATATGGAAGACAATAATGATCAATGGATTATTGTAGCCATCCCTTCACCATCTTGGGCTATGAAAGTTTTCCCAGGACTTAGCGAAGAAGAAGCTATTGCTAAAATGTGGGAAGCAATTATCCATACAGCACGTCTAGAAGGTGATGCTCTAGCAAACTGGGATAAACACGTTAAATATCTAAATGAAAAAGCACAAAAGATGAACGCTCTTAACCTTGATTATCTACACTATACTTCTAGTAACGGTACTGATTTAAAACTTCATTTACAACCAAATCATGAGTGGATTTCGGCTCGTGAAACAAATCTTAAAGGTGTAAGTTTCATTGCGAACATGCCAACAGAAGAAGTTTTCACAATGCCTAAACGTGATGGAGTTGATGGGGTTGTTTACTCAACTAAACCATTATCGCTAAATGGCCATGTCATCGAAGATTTCAAAGTGACATTTGAAAAAGGAAAATGTGTTGATGTGCAAGCACGTGTTGGCCAAGAAACTTTAGAAGCTATGTTAAATATGGACGAATCTTCACGTCATTTAGGTGAAGTTGCATTGGTTCCATACAATTCACCGATTAACGAAACAGGCTTATTATTCTACAACACGCTTTACGATGAAAATGCTGCTTGTCACTTAGCATTTGGTCAAGCTTTCAAAAACGACATCCGTGGTTATGAAAATATGACTGATGAAGATTTTGAAAAAGTTGGTTTCAATAATTCTCTTAATCACGTTGACTTTATGGTAGGTTCAAAAGACTTAAATATCGTTGGTTATGATTTTGAAGGAAAAGCACATCAAATCTTCAAAGATGGTAATTGGGCTATCTAATTTATTAAATAAATACGAGATAATAAAACGTCATTCATGTGAATGACGTTTTATTTTAGATTAGTGATGATGTGTTAAAGAAATAATGATAAATCCTAACATAAAACCTAAAATTTGATAAATAACTGGATGGCGAGTTTTATTCATTAAACTAACTTGTGGTAACACTTCATAGTAAACAACATATAACATACAACCAGCAGCCAGTGCTAAGGTAAAGCCAATGACTGTCATGCCAATTGAACCAACCAAGGCACCAACAATGCCGCCAATTAATGTTGAAATACCACTTAAAGCAACCAAGAATAATGAACGGCCTTTTGAAACGCCACCGCTTCTTAAAGGGACAATCATCCCCATACCTTCTGGCAAATTATGAAGTGCTAATAAGAAAGCCATCATTAAGCCAGTGTTTAAATCATAAATAGCACTAGAACCGATTGCCATACCCTCTGGGAAGTTATGCAGTGCAACCGAGAAAATCATCATAGCACCAAGTTCAACCCATTTATGAGAATCGGCTTTCTCAATTGCTAAATGATGGTGGTGCAAATCATCAATCTCAGCTCCTTCATCTTCGTGATGATGATGAAACTTGCCATCAAATATAATTAGTAGGAAGAAACCGAGCAAAACACCGAAGATTGTAATCAACAAACCCGAATGATGTAAAGCGTGTGGCATTAAATCAAAGCACACCATTGCAATCATCATACCGGCTGAAAAAGATAATAGTAAACTAAATGATTTAGTTGACTTTGGATCAAATTTTAAGCCGACAATACCACCAAGCAACGTCCCAAGCACGCCAGCTGTAAAAGTTAAAATAACTGCATTAAGCATTTTAATACACTCCTTTCTTAAGGCAACAATATAATTGTATCAAAGCTGTCAAGCCCCAAAAGAAATGCTACAGCATGTGTAGCATTATAATTAAATAATTCCAATAAGGAAAACACCAAAGATAATAATTGGTAAGACATACTTAAAGTATGGTTTCATCCAACGTTGAATCTTAGGTCCTTTGCCTGCATTAGCTTCATTTAAGAAATTTTCAAAGCCCCAACCATAACGGCTCATAATAAAAACGACAAACGTCAATGAGCCAAGTGGCAAGATTAAATTTGACACCAAGAAGTCTTCAAAATCCAAAATATTCTTACCAGGACCAAGCGGGCTAACACCACTCAAGACATTAAAACCAAGGACGCATGGTAAAGATAATAAGAAAATGATAACGCAGTTGTATAGACATGCTTTCTTACGTGACACTTTAAATAAATCAATAGTGCAAGCAATAATGCATTCAAATACAGCTAAAACAGTTGAAACAGCTGCAAAAGTCATAAACAAGAAGAATAATGCACCCCATAATCGTCCAAATGATAAGTGATTAAAGATATTTGGCAAAGTTACAAAGATTAACTTTGGACCACTTGTAACACTCACACCATACGCAAAACAAGCTGGGAAAATAATTAACCCCGAAGTAAACGCAACAAATGTATCTAAAACCGCAACATTAATTGACTCACCTAGCAAAGCACGATCGCGGTTAATATAGCTACCAAAGATAGCCATTGATCCCATACCAATCGATAATGTAAAGAAAGATTGATTCATAGCTGCGACCATTACATTCAACAATCCGACTTCTTTAACACGTTCAATATTTGGTAAAAGATAGAATTCAAGTCCAGCTCGACCGCCTTCTAAAAAGAAACTATTTATTGCCAAGGCAATCATAATTACCAGTAAACTAATCATCATGACTTTTGTGACCTTTTCAATGCCATTCTTCAAACCACGCGAGCAGACAAAGAAACCAAAGACTACAATAATGCCCATGTAAAAAGTCATTTCCCAAGGATTAGCCAACATACGATCAAAACTCGCTTCAACGCCTGCAGGATCTAGCCCAACATAATCGCCTCTCATCATACCGATAAAGTATGAGAACATCCATCCAGCAACAGTTGTATAGAACATCATTAATAAGTAGTTACCAACCATTGACACATAACCATGAATATGCCACTTTGAACCTTTTGGTTCAATTTCTTGATAAAGACGTACTGGGCTTTTCTTGGCAGCACGGCCCAAAGAAAATTCCATTGTCATAACCGGAATACCAAGCACAAGTAAGAAGAAGATATAAATTAAAACGAAAATAGCTCCGCCGTTTTCCCCAACGATGTAAGGAAACTTCCATACATTACCAATGCCAATCGCACAACCGGCGCTCAATAGAATAAAGCCAAGACGGCTTGATAGATTTTCACGTTCCATATTTTATCCTCTTCTAACATTTTAAATATTCCTTAATATATCTAAAGTATGTGAACTTGCCCCTAATAATTCATAACGTTCACATGTCTTTAAATGATAATCTAGAAATATATTAAATTCCTCTTCACTTAATTTATTAAGTGCATCACGCATATAGTCACTTTGACCATCGCATGCAATAATCTTAATTCTTTGCAATTCCGACATCTTATCATATTTATCAATATCTTCAACACGTACAACGTGATAAAGTTGTCGTTCAGAAGGCACAATATGATAAGAATCATCAACTTGATCTAATTCTTCAAAGTGTTTTTCTTTAAACACCCTTGTAATAATACAATAGTCATTCATGACATAAGCAACCATGATAATACCATTGTGTTTCGTGACTCTTTTAGCTTCACTCAAGGCCTTTAAACAATCTTCCAAACTATGAAGATGATACATTGGTCCAAAAAGCAGAGTTAAATCATAAGTATGGTCTGGCAAGAAACTTAAATCTAAGGCATTACCTTCGTAACTCGGAATATCCGGACAATTCTTTTTTAGAACATTAAGATTACACTTAAATAGTTCTACCGCATCAATTTGATAACCTAAATTATGTAAAGCAATCGAATAACGACCTGTTCCTGCTCCAATATCTAAAATCTTAGGGTTTTCGAATTCTTTGACATATTCCAAAATATAGTGCATTGTCGTTTCAAATTCCACACGACCATGACGTCTTAACAAACGTTTATCTTCATTAAATTTATTGTAATAATCCTTTAAACGGGATTCATAGGCTTTTGAACTCATTGCCTTATTTTAACAAATCTTCTTTTATTTGTATATCGTTATATCGATAAAACAAAGGAATTAAAGGGCTTATATGCTATAATCAAAGAGGTGAAAATATGAAAATTAAATGTAGTCAATGTAATGAGGATTTGTCAAAACAAATCCGTGAAAATTTCGAACAATATGAAGTTGGACGTATTGTCTGTCCAAAATGTCGTAAGAAACAAGCTCGATATATTAGCGAAAGTGAACTCTTAATGTATTTTGGTATCTCGGCGATGTCTTACTGTTTACTCTTTACAATTATCATGGCGATCTTCGAATACTTAGGGACAACGCCAATTGCTTTTGCCATTATTATCGGTTTATTCATCATAGGTTACTTTTTCTTAAAAAATGTTTCCTTGGCAATATATAAGAATGCTTATTTCAAAAAAGATTTAAAAGATATTGTCTTCAAGGAAAATAAGATAGCTATTCAAAAACGTCTTCGTTGGCAATTCATCATGTTTATGTTAGTAGCATTAATGTTTGGTACAAGTACCGAATACACTATCTATTTCATTATCGCTATTAGTTTATTTGCAATCATTGTTGGAATCAAAGTTTATCTTTCGATTAAAAACGAACGTCAAGGTTTAAAAGAACGTGCAAAATCTAATAAATAGTTCCTTTCGGAACTATTTTTTACTTATCTCTTAAAAAATTAAAACACTAAAAAAGGACCCATGGGTCCTTTAAAATTTATTAGTTATTTCTTAACGATATATTTACGAATATCTAGAGCAACGGCTACAACAATTACCATACCTTGTACGATATATTGATAAGATGTATCGATTTGTAAGAATTGCATCGAAGTTTTTAATAACTCATATACTAAAACACCTAATAAAACACCAGATACTTTACCGATACCACCATTAGTTGAAACGCCACCGATTGTACAAGATGCAATCGCTTCTAGTTCATAACCTAAACCTAAGTTAACTGATGCACCACCTGATTTAGCGGCTAATAAGAAACCAGCAAGACCATACATAGCGCCAGCTAATGTATGAATTAAAATTCTTGATTTACTTACGTTAACACCTGATACTTCAGCAGCATTTTCATTACCACCGATAGCATACATATATTTACCATAACGTGTCTTGTTATATAAGAACCAGAATCCCACGAATGCAGCGATACCGAAGACATATAACCACTTGAATGTAAATAAACCAGTACCGAAGAAATCAAACTTGAAAATTGGCTTAGTAGCTAAATCTGTAAAGTCTGTTCTTAAGCCACCAATAGGATCGGCACCAGAATAAACAAGGTTAATACCATAAATGACAGTTTGAGTACCTAAAGTCGTTAAGAACGCAGGTACTTTGAAGAATGAAATAATAACACCATTCAATAAACCGAAGAAACCAGTAACTACAAGCACTAATAATAGAACAGCAACTAGAGGAACTTCTGGCAAATTTGGAAAGAATTTAGCAGCATAATCGGATCTTTGTAGCAAAGTACAAGCGATAACACCGCCTAAACCGACAGCACGACCTGCAGAAAGGTCAGTACCTTTAATAATTAAACATCCACTAATACCAAGCGCAATAATTAAACGTGGTGTAACGTTAGATAAAATATTTGAAATATTTGGACCGCCAAAGAATCCTTTCTTAGTGAAACCTACAAATATTACTAAGATAACCAACATTACTGTAATGGCATTATTACTTAAAAAGTTTTTGACTTTTTTAACATTAACTTCCATTTCTTTTCTCCTTACATATATTTAGTAGCGAGTGTCATGACATTTTCTTGTGTTGCTTGCTCGCCTTCAACGAATCCAGTTACACGGCCTTCACACATTACCATGACACGATCAGACATACCTAATAATTCAGGCATTTCTGATGAAATCATAATAACTGACTTACCTTGTTTTGCAAGATCGGCAATGATTGTGTAAATTTCATACTTAGCACCTACGTCAATACCACGTGTAGGTTCATCAAGAATGAAGACATCTGGATCATTTGCTAACCAACGACCAATAATTACCTTTTGTTGGTTACCACCAGATAATGATTGGATTTGTGTTTTCGTGCTAGGAGTCTTGATATTCATCTTCTTAATGTTTTCATTTACTAAAGCATCAAGTTTTTCATGATTAATAACAATCTTATGTTCTAGATATTTATCAAGTGATGCAATACCGATATTATCTGAAATTGATAAAACACCAAAAATACCGGTTGCACGACGATCTTCTGTTAGAAGGGCAATACCCTTCTTAATTGCATCACGTGGACACTTAATTTTAATTTTTTCGCCTTTATAATAAACATCACCAGATACAATATCACGAACACCGAATAGAGCTTCCATTAATTCTGTTCTTTGGGCGCCTACTAGGCCACCAATTCCAAGAATCTCGCCCTTTTTCAACTCAAAAGCGACATTCTTAAAACTCTTAGGGTTAACAGAAGTGAAGTTTTCGACTTTAAGAACTACCTCACCAGGGACATTTTCACGTTTAGGGAAACGATCAGTTAATTCACGACCTACCATTTTTTGAATGATTAAATCTGTAGTTAAGTTCTTTGAATCCCAAGTACCAACATACGTACCATCACGCATGATTGTTACTTCATCAGAAATCTGTAAGATTTCTTCCATCTTGTGTGAAATATAAATTACTGAAACACCTTTGTTTCTTAAATGATTAATGATATCGAATAGACCTTCAACTTCATTTTCAGTTAATGAAGATGTAGGTTCATCCATAATTACGATTTTTGCATTAACGGATACTGCTTTAGCAATTTCAACAGATTGCATTTGTGAAACAGATAAAGTTGAAAGTTTTACTCTTGGATCAAATTTTAAATTTACTTCCTTGAGTAACTTCTCAGTTTCTTCATACATCTTAGCATGGTCAATGACTTTAATTGGCCCATACTTTTTTAATGGATATCTGCCACAGAAAATATTTTCTGCAATGCTACGGTCTAAAATTGGTTGCAATTCTTGGTGTACCATCGCAATACCATGATGTAATGCATCATTGGCATCTTTGAAATTAACTTCTTCACCATCAAGAACAACCGTTCCTCCATCACGTTTGTAAATACCGAATAAACACTTCATTAATGTTGATTTACCGGCACCATTTTCTCCCATTAATGCATGGACTGTGCCAGGCTTAATGTTTAAACATACGTGATCAAGAGCTTTTACACCTGGGAAATTTTTACAGATATCTTTCATTTCTAAAACATATTCGCCCATATATAAACCTCTTTCATAATATTGAATTAGGTGTATGCTCAGCACACACCTAATAATGTTAAATTTAGCTATTTAATAATAATTTTAAATGATTACTATTTTGACATGAATTCTGCAGCGTTTTCAGGAGTTACTTTAACGTAGTCAACCCATGAATATGGTTCTAATGTTTCACCGTTAACAGCAGCAATAGCAGCATCAACAGCAGCGTGTGATTGTCCGATATGGTCGTTTAATACAGTACCTGTCATACCACCATTTGCAACTAATTCAACTGCTTCAGCAAGAGCATCAACACCTACTAAGTAGATATCTTCGCCTACTACACGTCCAGCAGCTGTGATAGCTTGAACAGCACCTAATGCCATACCATCGTTATTGCAGAATACAACTTCGATATCAGCACCACGTTCACCAGCTAAAGCGTTAGCAACGATTTCTTGGCCTCTTGCTTGTTCCCAGTCACCACGTTGTTCATCAATCTTTTCAACTTCTAAACCAGATACTTCTTGGTATTGGCTGATTGAGAATTCAGTTCTATATTTAGCATCAACGTTTTCAGGGTCACCAACAACCATAACGTATTGAAGTTTGCCATCACCATTGATATCGCCCTTGTTTTCAAGTTCAGCGATCATTTCACCTTGGAACTTACCAGATTGACGAGCATCAGCACCTACATAAGTAATGAATCCAGGATATTTTTCCATATCTTCAGCACTTGGTTCACGGTTGATAAAGATACATGGTTTACCAGCAGCTTCACACTTATCAATGATTGTAGCAGCTGATGTAGATTGTACTAAGTTAATGATAAGAACATCGTAGTCTTGAGCGATGAAGTTATCGATTTGAGCTGTTTGTTCAGCCATATCGTTCTTACCATCTTGGATAGTTACGTTGTAATGAACTTCATCAGTGTTAAGAGTATTGAAATAGTTTTCAATTTCTTGACGGTATAAAGTCATAAAGTTATCATCGAATTTGTAAATTGAAACACCAACGTTTACTTCCTTAGCATCTGTAGCAGGAGTATCTGTAACAGTTGGTTCTTCTTGTCCGCAACCTACTAATGCAAAGCACATTAATAGAGAGCATAATAAAGCAGTAATTTTTTTCATTTTGTCCTCCAAGTGAGTACTTATCTCACTACTCATATTGTATATAAGAATGAAAGCGTTTGCAAGACATTTTTAAATTATAGTAGTTAAAAATATTTAATTTTTATCACAAATAAAAGAATCCAAAACAATGTTTGGATTCTTATTTAATTAGATTAATTGATAGCCACCAAGACTACGGATGTTCATTTCAAATGTTGCATCTTCGCCGTAAACTGCTTGCATTGTATGCAGGTAATCTTTTAGCAAATGACTTGGTACTACAGCTTGAATTGTACCTTCAAAACCACCACCGTGAACTCTAAATGCACCTTCACCATTTAGACATCTTTCACTTAGTGCTAAAGCTAAGCCTAGAGATTGCGAATATGGTTTGATGACACAAGAAACATTTTGAAGGTATTGATAACTCGATTGGCCTGATTCTTTCATAAGTTTTAATAAAGCTTCAATATTTTCTTCTTTGATGGCTTTTGCTTGTAAATCAACGCGATGATTTTCGTTAAACAAATGGATTGCACGCAACATTGCACGGTCATTGTTTGCCTCTTCTCTAATCGCTTTGAAGTTGGCATAAAACTCTTTTTCATCACAGTCTCTTAAAACTTCATGACCCATCGCTTTGGCAACAAGTTTCATTTCACCAGGAATCTTAGCATATTCATCAGATAAATCAGCATGGTCGCCCTTAGTGTTCGTTAATACTAAATGATAACCATATTTATCGAAACTAAAGTCATGTCTTTCAACAATCGGAACACTTGGATTCTCAAAATCCATGATTGTAAAGCCACCACAACTAATGGCCATTTGGTCAAGTAAACCACATGGTTTACCAAAATAAACATTTTCAGCATATTGAGCAATTTTTGCGATTTCAATCGCATCAACTTTGCCCTCGTTATATAGTTGGTTGAATAATTCAGCTACCAACACTTCGAAAGAAGCGCTGCTTGAAATACCGCTACCAACCAAAACTTTTGATTGACTTAATGCATCAATACCACCAATCTTAAAACCCAATTCTTGGAAACGATAGGCAATGCCACGAATTAAACTTTCTGTTGTATTGATTTCATCTTGATGAACTGATAAATCACTTAAATCAATAGGTTTAATATCAAAACCTAATGACTTAATTCTCACGATATGATCATCGTTCTTTTTAGCTAAAGCGACACTATCGATATTAACGCTTGCAGCGATAACTTTGCCATGTTGATGGTCAGTATGGTTACCACCAATTTCAGTACGTCCAGGTGCTGAAATAATGTGATATTCACCTTCACCATATAGTCCTTCTGCTTGATTCAACAAACTTAAATAACGTTCTTTTTCCGCTTCAATTTCATCATTGCATATTAATAATTTAATCTTTTCATCTAATTCGTTTGTTGCTAAAACACTACGTAAATTAACCATTTTCATCCCCTCCTATTAGACAATTGTATATTTAATAAAATGTTGCATTTTTTGATTCTTATAAAGTATCGGCTTTAGATAATTTTCATAATTAATCGCATTTGGGTAATATTGGCATTCAAAACAAACACCATCATGTTCCTTGTAATAGCGACCCTTTTTACCTCTAACTTCACCATCAAGATAATTGGCGGTATAAATATGCATGCCTGGTAAATCACTTGTCACTTTTAAATGACGATCTTTATAGCACAATTCAGCAACTAATTTCTCATCAAAGTTCTCAAACACAAAGTTATGATCTAAACCACGAGCCAACACGATGTTCGGATGGTTTGAGTTAACAGCTTCACGAATTGGTTTAAATTCTCTAAAGTCAAAGTCCGTTCCTTTAACGTTGATAACTTCATCTTTAGTTAAACCATTTTCATCAACCATAGCCACTCTATCAGTATAAATCTTTAATTTATGGTCCAAGATATCTGTTGCACCATTGCTTAAATTAAAATATGAATGGTTTGTAATATTAAGAATTGTGTCTTGATCACTCAAGCCTTCAATCTTGTAAAAAAGATTTTTGCCATCAATCTCATATGTAATTTTTAAATCAAGATTCCCAGGATAGCCTTCTTCGCCATTCTTAGAATGATAACTAAATTCAATTGCGTGGTCTAGTTCTTGCACATCATAGACTTGAAAAAAGAAATTATCATTTCCACCATGTAATGAATTTGGACCATTATTGATAGGCACATGATATTCACAGTCATGCAATTTGAAACAGCCCTTCGCAATTCGATTAGCACAGCGTCCAACCGTTGCGCCCAAATAACTACCATGTTGTGTTAGATAGGTTTCCAAATCCTCAAAACCTAAAACCATATCACAATCATGTATTTTATCAACAAATGAAACAAGTGTTGCTCCTAAGTTCATTACTTCAACCTTTAAATATTCGTTTTCTAAAACATATGAACGAACTAATTTATTTTTATATTTTCCCTCAATCATAAAAACCACCTACGACATTATTATACATAAATAAAGTTTATAACCATCAAATAAAAAGGCAATTAATTACAAAATCGCATTAAAAAGGTGATTAACCATGTTCACTTAGGAACACAGGCTAATCACCATAGTTCGTTATTTCATATAAGTAATAATTGGAATCATTCGTTCATCTTCTAAACTACCGGCATGGTGACCCTTATTGATTAATCCCTCGCCATGATAATTATAAATAAAGACGCTATGAGCCTTAGCAATAGCTAAATAATCTCCAATCAATTCTTCAAAACGTTCGTGGTTTTGATAATCACCAAAAAGATGTGAATCAATTACTTGTTTAGCTGACAAAAGAATAAATTCGTCAGCATATAATGCCTTAAAGGTTTGCTCGAAAACTTCATTGACACCCGGCTTTAAATAGAAAGCGCAAGCACGAGGTTCAAGCCCAATCGGCATACGTAAATATTGATTGAGTTCAGTTTGGCAAACATCGATTTGTTTAGTAATTTCCACTTGGCCATGGTCCGCTAAAATTATGAGTAAAGTTTCAGGGTTTAATTCACTAAATGATTCAAACAATTGATCCATACTCTTTAAATATTGATTAGGCAATTCACCATCAGGACCATAATTATGCATGATTTCATCATAGAAATCCCAATAAGCATAGATAAATGGATCACCGCAATTGTGACTTTCTTCAATAATGCGTTCAACCATTGCCTCAACAGTTTTACAACCATCTTTGCGGAAACTTGGAAAAATATCATGAGATGAAATTCCGCGTTCCTTAAGTTCATCAATAATGTTGGGTGTCGGAATCTTTTCCCAAGCATAGTTTGAACCATAATTCTTGCGAGAGTAACTGCCCTTCCCTAAGAAAGGAATAATTGTATCATTCACTTCCTTGAAGTATTGGTTCCATCCAAGCCATCCATTCATATTAGGTGAACGTCCGTTTAAAATAGCAGTTGTTGCAGCTGTTGTTGTTGGTGGAAAGACTGTTGCCGTTTCAGCGAACATGTTTCTTCTCAAAAAGGAATCTTGAGACAATTTACGTTCAATTAAACGTGAACCCATTCCATCAACCAAAAACAGAATAATCTGTTTTGGTTTACGTTCATTCAAATATTCACTAAAAGCTCGATTAGGCTCGTATGCCGAATCTAAATCAAAATATTTGCGAATACTAGCAACGTAATCTAAAACGGAATCATGATAATTGGTAAACATCTTATCTCATTTCTTTTAAGAAAGCTTTGTAAGCACGGTAAGCTTCGTATGTATCAACTTTTGATGCAACTTCATAGCAAGCGTGCATGTTTTGTACTGCAATACCAGCATCGATAACTTCCATATCCATGTTAGCTAGGATATAAGCGATTGTACCACCGCCACCTTGGTCAACTTTACCAAGTTCTGCAGTTTGGAACATAACGTCAGCATTATCTAATACGTTACGGATTTTAGCGATGAATTCAGGGTTAGCGTCATTGCAGCCACCTTTGCCACGTGATCCTGTGTATTTGTTAAAGACAATACCCTTACCTAAGAAAGCAGTATTCTTAAGTTCGTTAACTTGTGGATAATTTGGATCATATCCAGCACTAACGTCACTTGATAGCATGAAGCTGTTTCTTAATAATCTTCTTAATGTAAGTTCGCTGTAGCAGCCCATCTTGTTAAGAACTTCGGCCATTGTATTTTCGAAGAATCTTGATTGCATACCAGTTGCGCCTTGTGAACCAACTTCTTCTTTATCAACCAATAAGCAGCAACTTGTTCTTTCTGGGTTAACGCTTTCAAGAGTTGCGATTAATGAAGTGTAGGCGCAGATTCTATCATCATGGCCATAACCCATAATCATTGAACGATCTAATCCATAGTCGCGAGCTGCACCAGCAGGCACTAATTCTAATTCAGCACTCATGAAATCATCTTCTTCGATGCCATAAGTTTCTTTTAATAAAGCAAGAATTTGTTTCTTAACTAAATCATCACCATCTTCTTCACTCTTAGCAGGAATTGAACCAAATGTTACATTTAAGTCTTCACCTTCAATAACGTTCGAAGCCTTCTTACTTAATTGATCAGCTGATAAGTGAATTAATAAATCGCTAATTCCAACAACTGGATCTTTAGGATCTTCACCAATTGTTACATTAACGATTGAGCCGTCTTTCTTGCAAACGACACCATGTAATGACATTGGGTGAGCAACCCATTGATATTTCTTAATACCACCATAATAGTGAGTATCTAATAAGACGATACCATGATCTTCATATAAAGGAACTTGTTTAATATCAATACGAGGTGAATCAATATGCGCACCTAAGATATTTAAACCTTTTTCAATATTTTCAGTACCGATAACTAATAAGCAAACACCTTTGCCTCTGTTAACGGCATATACGCGATCACCAGCTTTTAATGTTTCAACTTCGTTAATGTCTTTGAAACCAGCTGCTCTTGCGCGTTCAACTGCACCAATTGTGCATTCTCTTTCAGTCTTTCCGTGAGTTAAGAAATCTTTGTAACCTTCACAGAAATCCATAACTGTATCTAGTTTACCATCTAGATATTTATTCCAAGCAGTTTTCATGTAGTTAATTCTCCTTTTTCTAGAATTATTATACAACAAATTTATTTGTGACATCGCTTTTTTGATAGTTAAACCTAACGAATTACAGGAAAAAGAAAAACCGGCTTAATTAGTCAGTTTCACATAAATTCTTTAATTGTTTTAAGCATTGACTGAAGATACCTGAATTCAAAGCATCTAGGACAATTTCATCATAATATCTTTCAGAATTATAAACACCAAGCATAAACGCAAGTACACATTGCGCATTCATTTTATCAATATCAAAATCTTCTAAATTATCTTCTTCGATTTCAATATAATACTTTTGAAGAATCGTTGCATAATGATTTGGCAAGCCAAAAACCGGGCAACCAGAACACGCTGATTTCAAAGCCGAGAAAATTTTTATTGATAAACGTTTAGGACTAATATCTTTAGGATTTTGGCGATATTCTTCGATTGGTTCTAAGAAATCTGTCAAAACTTTAAAATCATAAACAATTGGTTTTTGATTTGCAAAATATTCTTCACTACTTAAACGGTAAACTGCCACATCAACTAATCCTTGATTGTTGGTTTCGGCATTTTTCAAAGTTTCAATGTAATGCATTCCGCAAGCTAAAGCGACACCTCCAGAATTGGGATTATGTACATCATGTTTAACTTCAACACTTGCTACGCCAACTTCCTTAAATAAAAAATCAATGACACGAGCTAAAGCTCTTTTAGTATAGCCTTGATGCCAATACTCTTGACCGATACAATAACCAATTTCAGCAGTCTTGGTCATTTTATTAAAGTTCACAACCGAAATGCTACCAATAACTTCAAAACTGCCTTCTAAAGCAATCGCCCATTGATAGAAATCTAATTTTTTATATTGTTTAATCCAGTCATTTAAAATGCAAATCGTTTCTTCAATATTTCGATGAGTTGACCATCTTAAATATTTCGTAACATCAGGATCACTGGCCCAGTTTTTATACATTGATGTAGCATCATCTTCTCGAAATCTTCTTAAAAAAATTCGGTCGCGATAAAGCTCAACAGTCCCTAAATGTTTCATATTTCATACCTCTTTTTTATTTTAACACATCAATTCATTCATTAAAAAGGAAGGTGTAACCCCTCCAATTAATGACAACTAATAATTTTTTTCAGGCATGACAAATGCACAAACGATATAAAGCAATATGCCAATACCATATACAATTGTCACTAATGTCCAAAGAATTCTAACGATTGTTGAGTCAATGCCAAAATATTCAGCAATTCCTCCACAAACACCGCATAATTTTTTATCCGTACGACTGCGGCAAAGTTTCTTCTCCATATAAATTCCCTCTCTTCCTTTGTAATTATAATGTGTCTAAACAAGACTATCGTTCATTTTTAAGAGTTTCTTCTTTGTGAAATGATATGTCGTAATCGTCACAATTTCAGGCAAAATATCTGAAATTGATTCCGCAATAAAGACATATTCAATCGGTAACCATAAAGGTAATAAGAAGACACAAATAAAATAAACAATCTTTCTTAAAGCTGATAATGGCAATGAAATATTAACTTGGCCCAAGGCAGTATAACCATCAACAATTCCATATTGAATTGCAAGCGGAATGATACCGATGGTTGATAAACGGATAATCCTAACGGTTAAATCAACATATTCCGGAGTTCTTGTAAAGATTAAGACAAATGGTTTTGAACATAGCCATGCTACAATAAACATAATTAAGCAAAATAAGACACCCATTTTCATAATAACCCGTTGAGCTTCGATGATTTTTTCAGGTTTACGTGCACCATAATTATAACCAAGAATTGTTTGTGTTCCGGTAGTTAAACCACCAAGTGGCATTGTAATAATCAACATAAAACTTTGTAAGATAGTATTACATGTCAATAACATATCGCCATAACCCGGACCACCATATCTTTGAAGCACAGTATTCAACGCAATTAACATAAAGTTATCAAAGATAACGATTAAAAATGATGTTAAACCAATCTTAATAATTTCAGCCATCAATCTAAAATTTGGTTTACCGAAAGTAATTTTAATTAAAGCGTATGGCGAAAACAAAAATCTTAAGACAAAGACGCATGATGCAAATTGTGAAATCACAGTTGCGATAGCAGCACCTTTAATTCCTAGGTCAAACACAAAGATAAAGATTGGATCTAAAACAATATTTAAGACAGCGCCCAAAACAACGCTGAACATCCCTTGTTTACCAAATCCTTGGCAAATAACCAATTGGTTTAGCCCTGTTGCAATTAACGAAAAGACAATTCCAATTAGATAGATACTGAAATATTCATTAGCATAAGGGAACAATTGTTCACTAGCACCAAATGTACGAAGCATTGGATCTTTAATGATATAAGCCCCTGCCGTCACAAAAGCTGCAATCATTAAAATTAAATAAAAACAGTTACGAATAATATCAAATGCACGTTCTCTTTTGCCTTCACCTAAGGATTTTGATAACAATGGCGAACCACCAATTCCAACTAAAAAAGCAAAAGATGTAATCATTGTAACAATTGGTCCAACAACACCAACACCGGCTAAGGCTACATCACCAATGATAGGAATGTTACCGATATACATACGGTCAACAATGCTATAGAAGACACTTATTAATTGTGACAACATCGAAGGAATTGCTAAGGAAAGCACCAAACCTTTCAAGTTATCACTACTTAAATCTGTTATTAATTGAAATCTCATAAATTTATATTAGTTCAATCATTTATTAAATACAATTTATTTTGTAAGATATAATCATGAAACGTTATCAAATTATCTTTATGGGTCGCGTTCAAGGCGTGGGCTTTCGCTATCAAATGGCTGAACAGGCCGAACTTTTAGGCTTAGGTGGTTCCGCTCAAAATCTCTGCAACGGAGATGTCGAGGTCTACCTTGAAGGCGAAGAAAAAAAGATTATGCAAGCGATTAACTACTTTTTGCATAATCCTGGTTATGTCTATGTAACAGACTATTATATGAATGAAGTTCCTTTAACAAACAATCTAAACTTCACTATTCTTTATTAGCGAAATGATACATGACAATGGTACCGGCAATCGCTACATTTAATGAATCAATATTCTCCATGCGAATCTTTACAATTTCATCACAAATTGCGAAGATTTCTTTTTTTACACCCGAACCTTCATTACCCAAGACGAATGCCATCTTATCGCTTGTAGTAACTTCTTCAAGTTCTTTGGTTTCTTTTGTTAAACCGGTGGCATAAACTTTAAAACCTTTCGCTTTTAATTCATTAATATAAGGAATTAAATCACGGCGGACAACATTTAAATGATATAAACTGCCACGACTAGCGTTTAAACATTTATCGATATAAAGATCAGCACAGTTAGTACCTAAAACAACTGTATCATAACCAAATAATTCCGCACTATGAAGAATCATACCGACATTATATGGATCTTGAAGATCATCAAGAATTACAACACGTTGTGGTTCAAAAGGTTTTTCAATAAGTTTAGTCGCAATACCGATATAGTCATAAGGTTCGCCTTTAGTTAGCTTATTCATGACTTCATCACTGACTTCATAAGTTTCTTTAAATTCAAATGGACAATTGCCTTTATAAATTAAAGTTTTTAAATAACCAGCTTGATAAGCTTCATTAATAATTTCTGGTTCAAAGATTAAATATTCTTGGTCGCGATATTTCTTTTGGTATAAACGCACCCAAGCTTTAACTTTAGCATTTTGTAGCGAATTAATCATGCTGTCCACGCTTTCGCATTTCAATAACGGCTGCCATGACACTAATAGCTGAAGAAGCATTTAAGGCATTACGGAAATCACTTGGATAGTCAATATAAACTTCTTCATCAACCAAATTTAAAACATCTTTTTGAATACCACGCTTTTCGCCACCAAGAATTAAAATCATTGGTTTTTGGTAGCGATAAGTAAAGGCGTCTTTTGCGCCTTCATGACGTCCTAAGGCAACAACTTTATATTTCTTTTTAAGGATTGCTAAATCTTTGCTTAATGATTCGCTCAAAATAACATCCATTTGATCGAATGCTCCAGCACTTGATTTAAGAATACCAGCTTCCATAGAACTAAAATCACGTTTAGGAAGAATGACTTGATGATAACCGAAAGCTCTTAAAGTTCTGAAAATATAACCTAGGTTGAATGGATCTTCAACTCCATCAACTACAAAGACCAAACCTTCATTAACATCTTTAATAGTTTCATAATCTCGAGGACCAACCTCAGCAATAATGCCTCCATGAGTTTTACCGCTAGCCATTGTATCAATTGTTTCACGATTTACAAATTGATAACGAATACCAAAATCTTTTAAACGGTGAATGATAAATTTAAAGTCTTTTGATTCTTTATCTTTATCAAAGTACACCATATTAATATCACGACGATCGTTTAAAACCGCCGATTTAACACTAATTGCCCCTTCGATTATCATTTGTAAACACCTTTCTAATCATATCGTGGTCATGTACAACGAATGGTATCTTTACACGCAAGATTTCCGTTGGCTTGTTGGCAACTTCCACGACTTCATCATCTTTATTTAGCATTTCTGATACAAAGAAATGTTCATTATTCACATCAGGTCCAAAGACTTCAAGTTCATCACCTTTGACAAACTTATTGCGAACTTCAATGGTCGCCATTTGAGTGGCTATGTCATAATCTTTAACATATGCGACAAACTCATGTGTTACACCAGCACCATTAATACCATATAAATGTTTTGAACTATCGCATGTACCGCTTAAGAAACCATCATCGCTTAATCTGTTTTCAGCTTTTGATAATTCATTATCATAATATGCAACTCTTTCTTCATCTAAATGACCCGTAGCATAAACTTCATCAATCATCATGCGATAAGTCTTAACAATTTGTGCAATATAATAATCAGACTTCATGCGACCTTCAATCTTTAAAGATGCAACGCCACATTTAATCATACGTTCAATATAAGCAGAAGCTCTTAAGTCTTTTGCCGACATCGAAAGTGGGCATGACTTATCACTAATTAATTCTTCACCATCATAAATATGATATTTCCAACGACAAGATTGAGCACAGCCTCCACGATTCGCATCGCGTAAAGTCATGCGATTCGATAATGTACAATGTCCAGAATAGTTAGAACACATGCCGCCATGAATAAAGACTTCAAGTGGGACATTTGTTGCTTTGGCAACTTGTTCAATTTGATCCATATCAACTTCACGCGCTAGTACAACACGATCAGCGCCCCAAGATGCAAAAGTATCTACAACTAATGAATTAGTAGTGGAAGCTTGAGTGCTGATATGGCATTCAAGTTTTGGTGCAACTTGTTTGCAAATTGTCACCACACCCATTGATTCGACAATAATCGCATCAACCCCAATTGTTTCAAGAGTCTTTAAATATTCTTTGATGCCATAGAAATCTTCGTCATGAAAGACAATATTTGTTGTGACATAAATCTTACGACCACGTTCATGTGCGAACTTTACAATTTCAGCGATATCAGCAACTTCAAAATTTGATGCACGCGAACGTAAAGAGAAACTCTTACCACCAATATACACTGCATCAGCACCATAGCGAATAGCTGTCTTGGCTTTTTCTAAATCTTTAGCAGGTGCTAATAATTCGATTTTCTGCATAGTTTCCTCCTTACTTCGTTAAATTGGTCTTTTGGTACAAATAACCAGTATCAAAAGCACATTCTGGGCATTCTACAACCAATTCTTCAATCACATCCATGTAGTTGTCTTCATTGACTTTACTAAACGCTTTTAAAATACTCATTGTTTCATCTTCACTTAAGAAAACATTATCAATAATTGCGCGCTTTAAAAAAGTCTTTAAAGTCGGATATTCTTTTAAAGCTAATAAAATATAATCAGTATAAATTTGTGTACCATATTGATTCTCAATGATAGGCAATGCATAATCACGAGTTTCTTCAACGATCTTTAAATGTTCTTTATTGGTTGGATCATAATCCTTGCCGATATATTTAAAATAGTTTGTTAAGAATTTACGTTTTGATGTTGCTGACTTTAAATAACCGGCTACTTGCATCTCAAGATTTGGTGTATGTTTAGCCATACGCATAATTTCGTTATAAGTAATTTCACGAGCTAAAACAACACTGCCAATACCCTTATTCAAATAGAAGTTAGCATCTAAAGAATTGGTCATTAAAGTTGTTGGGTCATAGATTAATTTATCTTCGGAACCTAGTTCTTTAGCAACCGCATAGACACTTAAGTCGGTAAAATAAATTCCTTTAACTCCCATCTTCAATAAAATTCTTAAGTAATCTTTTAATGTATCTTTATCCTTTTCTTCAATCATCGTATCAATTGAAATATAAAGATTAAGTTGTGACGATACTGTTTGTTTCTTAATGCTAAATAAATCATTAAGGCTAAACTTGTAACGACTAGAAAATAATGATGTTCCGGCAATCACTCCACCAACACCATATTGCTTGTATTTATCAATATTTTCGATTTGATTTAATGTAACTAATAATTCCATGGCATTATTCTAGCATAAATAGGAACTTTTATTGCATTTTAATCCTGATATTGTAATAATAAGGTTATGAAAAAGCAAACAAATATTGAAAAAACTAAGTATATCGCGATTGCAGGAATCTTCTTAGCCCTTCATGTGGTTATTAGTGGTTTCTTCATTCCGGTAGGAGAAAATCTTCGTATCTATTTCACATATTTATTGGTTATGACTTTGGCAATTATCTTACCGCCAAAGATGGCATTTCTCTATGCTTTCATCGAAGACATCATAGCGTTCTTTGTAATGCCTCCTGGTGGTCCTTTCTTTTTCGGCTATACGATTACCGCAATTGTTAGCATGATGATTTATTCTTTCTTTTTATATAAGGAAGTAACATTATCCCGCATCGTTTTAGCTAAAACATCGGTAAATATTATCGCCAACATTTTTTTAAATAGTATTTGGAGCGCAATGTTATATTCACATGGCTTCATCTATTACCTCGGCAAAAGCATTGTAAAAAATACAGTACTATTACCAGTTGAAATTCTAGGCTTCGTTCTATTTTATCAACTTGTTTATCCAATATTCGTCAAAAACAAGTTCTTAAAGCCAGGCGAGAAAGCCTTGCAAATACACACAGGTTGTCCAATCAAGAAACTATTCTCAAAATAGTTTCTTTTTTTCACACAAAAAGAAAAGACTCTTACGAGTCTTAATCAAAGAATGACCATCCACAATAAATGTAGATTAAATAAACAATATAACCATAAAGTCCTAAGTAATTAAAGATTGTCTTTAATTCTGGAATCATGATATAGCCAAGATCCCACACTAAGAAGAAAATCATGACGAATGAAATCAATACTTTACGCACCCAAGTTTCATATTTACGACGTTTACCAATGTTGAGCGATAAACCAAACGCAAATAAGAGACAAGCTCGTAAAATGATAATAATACTTTCGCCTAGCGTACCATTAAGTAGTGGGTCTAACCAACGTACCCCAATTGAAAGTAATAACATAATTCCTAAAGGTAAAAAATATTTTCTATACATACTCAATTATTATAATATCGTTTAAATGAGTTTTCAATTAAACAGAAATAAAAAACTCTGAATCTTACTTCAATCCAGAGTTCATCACCAAATTTTCGAAATACATTGCTCTTAGAATAATTCTAAGATTAGAAAGATTTATTATCACGAGCTTTTAGGACCTCACATAATCCTTTCTAAATTTTATTTTTTCATTCATTTAGTCTTAATTAATAATCAAAATTATTGATTAGCATATAGGCCTAACCTATATTTACATATTATTCTTTTTTATTTACGAGATCCAAAGATCTCAACTAATATTGTAGGTTCCATTAACTTTAACCTCCTAAGATCTTCATCTTTAATTGGTATTCTTTTTACACTTATATAGTAACAAATCCATACTATATTTAAAGTCTATTAATAAAAAATTTTTTGAGGTATAATAAAAGAGTGAGGTAATCAATTAAGCGCCAGTATTTCTGGCGCTTTTATTTATTTCTCAATCTTTTTAATCGATGGGTGAGTACTTAGAATTTTCTTAATCCCAACCGGATGCAGGAAGGCTACTTTAATAAATTGACCATCAACACCCACAACAACCCCTTTGCCATACATAGTATGTTCAACATGGTCATGCATCTTAATTTTAGATTTGACCGTGGTTGCTGTTGCACTCTTTCTTGGTGTAACACCTTTTTCTGATAAATCATCAAAGAAGACAGTTGCAGGACGTTTAGGGGCCGATAAATCTTCGACGTATTTCTCATCAATTTCACAAATAAATCTAGACGTTGTCTTTGAATTTTGTGTAATGAAACTAAAGCCATTGTTGTCAGTTAAATATAGATGTCGTTTAGCACGTGTATAGGCAACATAAGCTAATCGGCGTTCCTCTTCAATACCTTTTAAACCTTCAGCCATAGTTCTTTCGCTTGGAAAAACACCTTCTGACATACCGATAACAAAGACAGTATCAAATTCTAGACCCTTAGCACTATGGATTGTCATCAATGTAACACCTTCATTCGGTTTATCGCTAGCACGATCGGTATATAGTGAAATCATTTGTAAATATTCATCCAAATTGCTTTCTGGATATGTTTCTTGATAATTCTTAATATCGTCAAGCAATGACTTAATATTTTCTAAACGTTCTGTTTCGTTTTCTTTTTCTAAGGCTGCACGATAACCAGAATCAGTTAAAACGGCATTTAATAATTTTTCTAAATCATTATTTTCTAACATCAAACGCCATTTTTCAATCATCGTTACAAAGTTGTCAAAAACATTGCGATTCTTAGTGTATAAGCCATTCTTTATGACTTCATACATCGAAATCTTATTAGCACGGGCAATATCTAAAATACCATCAATGGTCTTTTGCCCAATACCACGCCGTGGTGTATTAATAATTCTTTGGAATGATAAATCATCACCCGTCACAAGTAATCTCAAATATGATAAGACATCTTTAATTTCAGCACGTTCATAGAATCTAATAGCCCCAAAAATCATATACGGAATTCTAGATTCCATCAACATTTTTTCAATTGAACGTGATAAATAGTTCGAACGATATAAAATCGCAATATCACTAAAAGTTTTGCCATTGTTAACTAATTTCACAATTTCTTGAGCTACATAGAAAGCTTCACTATCTTCACTCTCGAGTGTTTTGTGGATAATTTTATCGCCATCACCCGATGAAGTAAATAAGTTCTTATCAATACGCATACGGTTATTGCGAATTAGGCTGTTAGCACCATTTAAAATATTATTCGTAGAACGATAGTTCTCATCAAGGACGATTGTCTTAGCATTTTTAAATTGTTTCTCAAAATCCATAATAATTTGGACATCTGCACCACGCCATGTATAAATAGTTTGATCTGGATCACCCACAACATAAACATTGTCATGCACAGTAGCCAATTGGCGAATTAAACGATATTGAATCTTATCAACGTCTTGGAATTCATCAACATGAATATAATGGAAACGATTTGACCATTTTTCTTTAATTGTCGGATATTTAGCAAATAAATCAACAGTCCAAAGAATTAAATCATCAAAGTCTAAGGCATAAAGTTGTTTTAGACGTTTAACATAATAATCATAGACTTTGGCTTTATCTTCTTCACGAGGATCACCGCTTGCAAGTTGTAATGCGTGTTCTGGTGTCATATATTCACTCTTATTATTTGAAATATAACCTAAAGCAGTACTATAACTAAGAATCTTTTTATCTAAGTTATATTCCTTGTAAGCTTCTTTAAGGATGGCGTTTTGGTCATTTTGATCAACGATAGTAAAATTACGTGGATAGCCCAATGTCTCGATATCAGAACGCAAAATGCGAACACATAATGAATGGATTGTTGAAATCATGACTTGGCCATTATCTTCACCAATCATGTCAGTAATTCTTTCTTTCATTTCACGAGCTGCTTTATTTGTAAAAGTAATCGCTAAAATATTCCAAGGAGCGACATTCTTTTGTTCGATTAAATAAGCAATACGCATTGTCAAAACACGAGTCTTTCCCGAACCCGCACCAGCTACAATCCTAATATGGGATTCATCAGCTAAAACTGCTTCTTGTTGAGCTTTGTTTAAGTCACTAAATTTAACCATAAGTCCTCCTCTAAAAAGTATGCCTATCCATTATATACACTATAAATTTTTATTGCCATAATAAATATCTCGATGTTTGGCATTGGTTAGCACGATACCCTTAAAACATGCTATAATTTGACTATGATAAAGAGTAAAGAATTTAATGAATATATCCTGCTTGACGCAGGTGATAAAGAAAAATTGGAAAGTTGGAATGGAGTCGTTTTAAGAAGACCTGATCCAATGGCTATCTGGCCAAAAACAAGTCCAAAGATGTGGGACAAATGTGACGCCTTTTACCACCGCAGTAATAAAGGAGGCGGTAGTTGGGAATTCAAGCGTCCATTAAGGGAACATTGGACTTTAAACTTCCGCGATTTAACTTTTAAAGTTTCACCAACAAACTTTAAACATACTGGTTTATTCCCTGAACAAGCTGCTAACTGGGAATTCATCTATGATCAAGTTGCTGAAGCCTCTAAACATAAAGAAATTAAAATTTTAAATTTATTCGCTTATACTGGCGCAGCAACCATGGTTGCTTCTAAGGCTGGCGCAGCAGAAGTAGTTCATGTTGATGCTTCAAAAGGAATGGTTGAATGGGCTAAAGAAAACGCTCAATTATCATGTTTAAATAAAAATGTCATCCGTTACATTGTTGATGACTGCTTAAAATTTATGAAACGTGAAGTTCGTCGTGGACACAAGTATCATGGTATCATCATGGATCCACCTTCATATGGTCGTGGACCTAATGGCGAATTATTCCGTTTTGAAGATCAAATTAATGAATTGTTAGCTGAAGCAGTTAAGCTACTTGATGATAATCCATTATTCTTAATCGTTAACTCATATACAACCGGCTATTCAAGCACTGTTCTAACTAATGTCATGAATGCCCATCTAACAGCATTTAAAGATAAAGGTTATGTTGAATCTGATGAACTTGGTATTAAGGTTGTAGATAAAGAATTATATTTGCCTTGTGGTTTAACAACACGTTGGGTACACAATGATTAATGTTATATACGAAGACAATCATTTATTAGTGGTTGAAAAACCCGTGAACATTCCAATGCAAGCCGATTCTTCAAAAGACTTAGATCTTTTAAGTATGGTTAAACAGTATTTAGTAAAAAAATACAATAAACCAGGTGATGCCTATGTTGGACTTGTTCATAGATTGGATCGTCCAGTTGGTGGTGTTTGTGTTTTCGCAAAAACTTCCAAAGCTGCAAATCGTTTATCTCAGATGATTGCCAAACACGATTTTGAAAAAGCTTATTATGCTGTCGTAACAGATAATGGCTTAGAAGAAAGTGGAACTTTTGAAGATTATCTTTTAAAGGACCACAATACCAATACTGTTAAAGTTAACCCTAAAGGAAAATATGCCAAACTTGATTATCAAGTTATCAAAAGAGCGAACAATCTCGCTTTAGTCGATGTCAATTTGCACACTGGTCGTTCTCATCAAATCAGAGTACAATTTTCATCACGTAATCATGCCTTATACGGCGACCAACGTTATAACAAACAAGCTAAAGTTGGCCAACAAATCGCTTTGTGGTCATACCGTTTAGCTTTTATACATCCTGTTACTAAAGAGAAAATGGAATTCGTGTTAAAACCTCACGATCGTTATCCATTTAATATTTAAATAAAGGAGTTCCATCATGTCAAAGAAACAAGTTAAACAAAAACGTGTCATCAATCGTTGGGCAGTTGTCTTAATTTCAGCCGTCCTTCTTGTCGTAATTTCTGTCTTCAAGATTCCAAGTTTCAAAAAACATCAAGCTTTAGTTAAACTTGGTTACACTGAAGAAGCTATTACCGCAATTAAGGATCAAAGATTAACAACAACTATCATTGATAACGAGTATTATTCTGATTATCTAAATCAGGAAATTGTGAAGAAGAACTTTAAAAAAGATTACTTAATGTTATACCTATATCGTACAACTCTAACTGAAGATGATTTCTTACTTTATGATAAATTAATTGCTAAGGGTTATACAAAAGACGAGGTTAATAACCTTTTCAAAGAATTGAAGTTCTATGAATTAACTCCATTGCTAGTCTTTGATAAGATGGTTGATTTATCGATGTATATCGAAGATTGTCATCAAAACAATGACAATAATAGTTTAGCCGCTTTCAAATTAAGCCATAACTATTTGTATCCATATCAAAACGTTAAGCCTGCCAAAAATATTGGTCAAGCCAATGTCTTAGTAACACTTAAGAATGAACTCGGCGATTATAAACCTAAAAAATTAGTCCCATTATCGTATCAATACGCCGGTGAAGGCGTCCAAATTGATAACTTAGCTTACGATGCTTTTATCGAATTATGGAAAGATATGATGGACAAAGATTTGCCTATCTATGCCTTAAGTGGTTATCGTAGTTATGACCAACAAGCCGAAATCTATAACTCATATCAAAACCCAAAAGAAGCTGATGCCCAAAGTATTCGTCCAGGATTTGGTGAATCCCAAACCGGTTTAGATTTAACAGTTGTTGATTCACGAAATGAAAAATTAAGCAATTTTGGTAATACCGAAGAATATAAATATTTGGCTGAAAATGCACATAAATTCGGATTCATTATTAGATATCCTGAAAACAAAGCAACAATTACAGGCTATGATTTTATTCCTTACCAAATTAGATTTGTTGGTAAAGATTTAGCGCCAAAGATTAAAGAAAGTGGGTTAACTTACGAAGAATATTTCTACTTATACCTCGATGATGCCAAACCTATTTCAACTCCGGAAACTACCGAATAATTATAAAACCTGCCAAGTGCAGGTTTTATTTTTTCTTATAAATATCAATATTAAATTGCAGACGAGTAGATAACGTTTCTAGTTCTGCTAAGCGCAAGGAACGCTCTTTAGGTGTGTGATAATAATAAGGTGTCATCTTAAACAAAGCATCAATCTTATCTTGACCAATAACTTCTATGCAGTCTTCAACTTCTAAATGTCGAACAAGTTCAAAGGCTTTATCATTAACTTCTTCGATTTTATTAAGGTATGGCTCCTCATAAAGAACTTCTTTTAAATCGAATAAATGATAAGGCCCTGGACCTACCTTGATAAAATAACCATCACTCTTTAAAACACGAGCCATTTCTTTGAAAGAATACGGGGCAAAAATACTTAGAACACCATCAACACAGTCATCCTTAACAGGCATATTAAAAACGCTAGCCACATAATAGTGCACATCATGATTACCTTTAGCCGCTTTAGCTAGAGCTAATTTTGACATATCAAAGCCATAAACTTCAACATTTGTCTTTTCTTTAATAGCATTAGTATAATAGCCTTCACCACAACCAGCGTCAATTAACGTCTTAATGCCCAATTCTTGAATTAAAGCAATGATGCATTCTTTTAAAGCATGATAATAATCTTCGCTAAAGAATAACTTACGAGCATCAACCATAACCTTATTATCGCCTGTACTCTTTTGCGTATGAATCAAAAGATTGGTATAACCTTGCTTAGCGATATCAAACATATGACCATGGTCACATTTATAACTCTTGCCAACTTGTTTTAAAGTCGCACCGCAGTTGGGGCATCTTAACATGTTTGATCCTTTTGGAACATAGCTAGGATTTCATCTTTGCGTTTTTCCATATCATCACGTCCAAGTTGATATAACTTACGTAAATTTTCCTTATCACCGCTTGTACGACTAACAGGGATAGTCATACTTGGATAAATATATAGAGCTTTATGTTCATGCTCAAGTTTTTTAATGATAGCAATTTGATCGTTGTAGTTAATATGACGGATATTATAGTCTTTACTAACTTGCGGCCACTTACGATAACACATCTTAATCAAAGCTTTGATTGGTGCTTTAGCTGGTTTACGAACATAATCACCAGGTTTAGTTGTAATAATTAAATGTAAATCATTTCCGTCTTTAATTGATTCTTCGATAGGAATCATCTTAGTGATACCCCCATCTAGATAGTGATGACCACCATATTCAACGACTCTCCCTAAAATTGGAAGTGATGTCGCCGCTTTCAACATGATGTTGCCACGATCCATATCAGTTAATTTATGAAAGATCGTCTCGCCTTGTTCAAGGTCGTAAATACCAATCTTGGCAACTGTATCCGAAGCATAAGCCTTTGAGATATCATAATGTTTCTCAATCGGTAAGATGTGATTGAATAGATATTCATAACCCACAAATCGTCCTTCTCTTAACAATGAACGAATTCCAACCAATTCTTTATCTGCAATTTTATTTGTTGATAAATCATATAAGTAATCTTCGTTTTCACTTAAAAACGAACATAAATGAACTGCACCAGTACTAATACCATAAGCCGCATCAAAACTGATGTGGTGTTCTAAAAGCCATGATAAACAGCCAGCCGTGTATGCTCCACGCATTCCACCGCCTTCTAATACTAACGATGTCTTCACTTTAATCCTCCTGCTATTTATGTTTAAATGCATAATATTCTTCATCTTTTAACGGATCAACAAACGCTGAATTGTCTTCGTATAAGAAGAATGTTTCTTCGGCATAAAGATTAACAAAATCTTCAAGGCTCATTACAATCCGATTACGATTAAAGTAACTCATGATTTTCTTCTTACTCAAGACAAAATAATTGCCATTGGCGAGCGTGACAATGGCACCTTGTTTTAATAAATCTAATGTTTCGCTAAAAGTCTCTATTTTTTCCATACCGCTTTATTTTACAACAATGGCGCGAAAACATTCAATATAGCGCGAAGAACCCTCACAATAAAGTTTGTAGACTTAACTTTTTCCACTGTGATTTCTTCAGATTTCTTAAGTGTATCAAGATAATCTTCTTTCATCTTTAAGATCTCTTTATCATTGGCGATAATTGCACCGCATTCATAATTCAAATAATAAGAACGGAAATCCATATTGAAAGTTCCAACAATCGCAATCTTATCATCAGAAACAACAAGTTTTGAATGAATAAAACCCGGGGTATATTCATAGATTTTAACGCCAGCTTCAATTAAAGCTTGATAGTTAGATTGTGTAACCGCAAAAACTGTTACTTTGTCTGGAATATGTGGTACCGTAATAATCACTTCAACCCCAGACTTAGCAGCTGTTCTTAGTGCATTTGTCAAATCATAATCAATAATTAAATATGGTGTATGAATATACACATATTTTTTGGCGTGCGTAATGATGTTAAAGTGTGTTGCTCGGCAAAGATCTTCGTCATCTGTTGGGCTATCCGAAAACGGTAAAACAATACTATTGTTTTTAATAATTTCATGCGTATCTTTGAAGTCGAGATATCGCAATGTATCTTTTTCTTCAACACTCGCATTATAAAATTGAATAAACATGACAGTAAAATTCCAAACCGCTTCCCCTTTAAACATTGCACCGGTATCTTTCCAATGGCCAAATCGAGAAATTTTGTTGATATACTCGTCGGCGATATTGAAACCACCAGTAAAGGCATAAAGATTATCAATGACAACAATCTTACGATGACTACGATTATTAGCGCGTGATAGTAATGATAGTTTTAAAGTAATTGGTGAGAAAGTTACAACCTTAATCCCAATCTGTGTTAAATTCTCTTTAAAATTATTTGGCAAACAAGTAATACATCCACCGTCGTCATATAACAAATAAACCTCAACGCCTTGTTCAATGCGTTCTTTTAAGGCTTCAAGCAAAGTATCCAACATATAACCATCTTTAATAATAAAGAATTCAATAAATATAAAATGCTTTGCCTCTTGAATCTTGGCAATTAAATCTTTGAAGTACTCTTCACCAATTGGGTAATATTTTACACTTGTATTTTGACAATAAGGATAATAACCATTGCGATTAGTATAGTCAAGAATTTGAGCGATATCTTGATCTTCAATCTCGATATTAGGCGACTCTTCAAATAGCTCTTTTGACTCATTTAAATGACGAATGATTTTGCCACGAAGGCTCTTAGGAACTTTACGTTCCGCGAATAATAGATATGTTACACCACCTACAAATGGCAAACCTAATATAATGATAATCCAAGCTAATTTATAAGCAGGATTAGAATAACGATTAACAACTTTAATAGTTAACGTCAAGTTAATAATATATAGAATTAAACGAATACCATCATTGAAGATTCCATATTTAAGAATGAAAGTCATGATAATCATGAATTGTGATGCAATGATGAAAAAGACCACGAAAATGCGGCTTGTTAAAAATTTTAAGATGTTACGTAACATTTTAACTAACATATCAACCTCAACTACAGTTTAATACGATAAACCAATTTTTCTTTTTCGCCCAAACGATATAATTCATGATCTTTCGGAACACCAACATGTTCAATAAAGATGCCGCCAACACGTTCGATAGTCTTAATCGATGCGTAATTATCAGGGTTGCATGTCACAATCAATTCAGACATGTCATATTTTTCTTTCGCTAGTAACTTAATAATTGTACAAGCTTCAGAAGCATAATGATTGCCTCGATATTTTTCAAGAATGTGATAACCCAAATGACCATAATAATACATGAAATCATTCATTGTTAAACGCAAGTCAATTTCACCAATTTTATGATAGTTTTCTTTTAAATGAATGGTGTAGACAATGACTTCAACCTTATCATAGGTATCTTCAGACTTTAAATGATATTTTTCTTTTAAAAAGATTCTTGGCCCTTGATAAAGTGTTGATGGATAAAAATGATGCAAATTTTTCCACATATAATAAAACCCAATATATTTAGATTCATTATTATACTAGAAAAGAAAAGCCGACTTAAATTAGTCGACCTTAAAATACTCCATCATTTCGATGTAACGAGCTTTAACCTTTTCACGGTCAGCTTCATTTTCGTTTGGTTCTAAACCATCGATACCAATTTGGCTATCAATGAATTCACCATTCACAATTGTCATAACATGCGGAGTTAAAACAACTGGTTCACCATCACGAACTTCAAGAATTGGACGAGTAGCATCGATAAATTCCTCAATGTGATCCATCAACGGATTAAGTTCATCATAGCAATCAATATAAAAAATCTTAACACCAAGTTCGGCTGCTGCTTCGTTTAAGACAGAAACAGCTTCATTACATACTGGACAAGTATCATAACCGACATAGACAATACCACTTCCACCACTCTTTAAAAATTCTAAGAATGTAACTGGAGTAATACCTAAAAATTGATGATTAGTGCTATTCATATTCTTATAGCCACTCATATCAACATTATGTGTTTCAATTGTGCTAATTGTTACCGGTTCTGTTGGTTTTTTTCCACCATCACCACAACCAGCTAAAACCAAAATCATCGCTAAGACAATGAATAATTTCTTCATAAAAACCTCTCCTTTATAGTTTTACAATTTCTACACTTGGTAGAATTGCCTCGATTTCTTCTCGATTTGCTAAACCTTCTTTAAAAGCAGTTGCACTACCTGCGGCACAGGCATAAGCAAAAGCTTCAAGCGGATTAGCACCACGTTGTAAGTTGAAGACATAAGCCCCAATCATCGAATCACCACAACCGGTTGTTGAAACAACTCGGCCTTCAATATGATGAGATTGGTAAACACCATCTTCATTAACTAATAATGCCCCGTCAGTGCCGAGTGACACAAGGACATTGACTGCCCCATAACTTAATAGGACTTTCGCACATTTAACAATATCTTCAAAACTCTTAAGATTACACTTACTTTTTGTAATTGAACAATATAGTTCCGATAATTCTAAACAGTTGGGTTTAATGAGACATGGATGGTATTTTAAACATTCCGCCATTAAAGTTGGATTGGTATCCAAAATGATACGAATATTCCTTTGACTTAAGTCAGCCACCAAATTTAACATACGTTGATGCATATCATTTTGGACATGCCCACTCAAAACAAAGGTATCACCACTGTAAATGCGCTCAGTACGAGCCAAAAAATCATTAAATTCTTGATCACTAATCATCGGTCCTTTAGCGTTAATATCAGTCTCTAAGTCATTGCTATTAAGTTTAATATTAATGCGCGTATTTCCCGCAATCGGTGTAAAATTTGGCAAAATATAACGATATGCTCGCAATAATGATAAATAGTAGTCACGAGTGAAACCACCTAAAAAACCTATTGCACTCGAGCTAATCATTAAATTGTTTAATACAATTGAAACATTGACGCCTTTTCCACCTGCAACATAGCGTTCAGAGTCGCATCGATTAACTAAACCGAGTTCAAATTTATTCTCAAGATTAATAAAATAATCAAGTGATGGGTTCACTGTACACGTATAAATCACGTTTTAATTATACACTACTTGAGGTTGATTTAAAAATAATTTAGAATAGGTGATATGCTATCAAATATCAGCCTAGAACTCTTTAAAAATAGTGAATTATTACCTTTATTATGTATTAGTTTTTGTGCATTATTTATTCTGAAAATCATCTTCCAACTGTTTCATTTTAAACGACATTTCTATTTGGTTGCGTTAACTTTGGTTTATGCCATTTTCATCTTTCATGACCTTGGCACGCACCAGTTGGCTGCATCATATTTCGACCCAATTGAGAACCACACTATGATCACCTTAGAGGTTGATCAACCATTTAATCGCATTATTACAATCACCGGGGAAGGTCATAATAACGAAAATAATGGTCAATATCAAATTTACAATTCTGATATTGAAATTGACGCAAGCAATGATTTAAGTGGTCCGTGGTATTACATCGCAACACTTAATGATCGTACTTTCTTCAAATACGATTCTCATCAGCTCAAACAAATACATAATGAAAAATATATTCGTTTAAACTTTCAAAACAAGAACAGTATTTTAAATGAAATATGGTTCCTCTTAGATGATGAAATTATATCAACCCACGTTGTCGATAGTACGATGTCACTTGATGAGGCCAATAAAATTGTAGATGAACAAGCTATTCTTAATCTTGACTTTGACTACCAAAATGAAACTTATTTTGATGAAGTCTATCATGTTCGAAATGCTTATGAAATCTTAAATAACGAAAAATTATATACAGCAACACATCCTCTATTTGGGACGCGTTTAATTGCTTTGGGCATGAAACTATTCGGTGTCTCGCCTTTTGGTTTCCGTTTCTTTGGCGCCTTATTCAGTGTGATGCTGGTACCATTGATGTATAGTTTCTTAAAGGAATTCTTCAAGAAAGATGCTTGGCCGCTCTTCGGTGCAACTTTGTTTGCCTTGGATTTTATGCCTTTTGCAACAGGACGTATCGGAACTCTAGAACCATTTAGTGTCTTCTTTATTGTTTTGATGTTCAAACTATATTTTAAGGCTTTAAAGGTTGACTATACTTTAAATTTCAAAAAGCACATAACATTGATGGCTTTCACAGGTATTGCCATGAGTATTGCAATCATCACTAAATGGACTGCTGTTTATGGTGCCTTTGGAATGGGAATTATCTATATCTTAGTTGAGGGTCATTATTATTTAGAAGGCCGTAAACACGTTGAAGATATTACCGAAAAAACGTTAAATCTAATTCTTTTCTCGATTCTTTTCTTTGTTTTACTACCGATTATTGTCTATATATTCTCTTTCTACCATTTGCAAATTTATGCTGAAACACCTAAAACGATTAGCGAATACATCAATCAGGTTATTAGCTATAACATTTATTCATTTGAATATCATAGCGGTTTAACAACAACCCATCCATTTAGTTCAAAATGGTATATGTGGCTATTTGATATCCGGCCAATTTGGTACTATGTTAAGCGAGCTGGTGATTATGTGCAATCAATCTCTTGCTTCAATAATCCGGCTATTACAATTCCAGCCATCCTAAGCGCCATTTATCTAGCATTTCATACTTTTAAACAAAAAGATTTCAAAGGCTTAATCATTCTTATTACTTATCTATCAGAATTGGTGCCTTGGATTTTTATCAGCCGTGCTAGCTTCGCTTACCACTATTATCCATGCCTTCCATTCATCATCTTAATCTTTACTTATGTCTTATCACTATTCGCTAAACATAAAGTGATTAAGAAACAGCTTAAAATATATTTAGCAATTGTACTTACGTGCTTCATTATCTTCATGCCAGCATTCAGTGGTTTCAAAACCACAAAGACTTATATCAATTTGATTGAAGTTTTGCCAACTTGGAAGTTTGAATAATTTATTAATAATATCTATTAAACCCGAGTATCATTGATATGTACCCTCTTTACTGGACAAACCAGTAAGGAGGGTATTTTTTATGCG
>JAHHTG010000010.1 GCA_020024765.1 Thomasclavelia sp.
GTTTCTACCTGGCTACCTAATGGCCGGACTACGATGAGTTTTTCTCATTGAATCTGTAGATATACAGATTTTTTTGTTTTTGAGATGGTTACGGAGAGGGAAAATATGTTTCAAAAAATATTCAAATTAAAAGAAAAGCATACTGATGTCAAAACTGAATTGGTTGCTGGTCTAACTACATTCTTAGCGATGGCTTATATCTTAGCTGTCAATCCAATGATTTTAGGTGATTCGGGCATGGATGCGCAAGCAGTCTTTATGGCTACAGCAATTTCAGCTGCCATTTCTTCACTTGTTATGGGAATTGTTGCCAATTATCCAGTTGCCTTAGCACCTGGTATGGGCGTTAATGCTTTATTCTCATATAATGTTGTGCTTGGAATGGGCTATTCTTGGCAAGCTGCTTTAGCTGCAGTCTTTGTCTCAGGTGTTATCTTTTTAGTTGTTTCTGTAACTGGTATTCGTCAAATTATTATTAATGCAATTCCAAAACAATTAAAACATGCAATCGGTGCCGGTATTGGTTTCTTTATTGCTTTTATTGGTTTAAAGAATGCGGGTATTGTTGTAGCTAATCCAGCAACATTTGTTGGTATTGGTGTCTTTACTGAACCACAAGTTCTACTTGCGATCTTTGGAATCTTATTTACAATTTTCTTAGTTGCAAAGAAAGTTCCGGCTGGTGTTTTCCTTGGGATGCTTGCAACTTCATTAGTTGGTTTGATTTGCGGATTTATGGGTGTTCCAAATATGCCAGCTATTCCTGCCCAACTAATTAATACTGATTTTTCAATTTCAACTTTTGGTGCTTTCATGGGTGGTTTTGGCGAATTATTCGCTAACCCATTTAATTGTTTCATTGTTGTATTCTCATTCTTATTCGTTGACTTCTTCGATACTGCAGGCACATTGGTAGCTGTTGGTAATAGTTGTGGTTTAGTTAATGAAGATGGTGAATTGGTCAATGCAGAACGTGCGTTATTATCAGATGCTATTGGTACTGTTGTTGGTGCTGTTTTAGGTACTTCAACTGTTACATCATTCGTTGAATCAAGTTCAGGTGTAGGTGCTGGTGGTCGCACTGGTTTAACTGCTTGCACAACTGGTATCCTATTTGTATTATCAATCTTTGTATCACCAATCATCTTAAGTATGGCAACAAGTGCAGTTACTGCACCAGCCTTAGTTGTTGTTGGTATCTTAATGGCATCACAACTTGCAGATATTAATTGGAATGATTTCCCAATTGCGGTCGCTGGTTTCTTTACAATTATTTCTATGATTTTGTTTTATTCAATTTCTAACGGTATTGCAATCGGCTTCTTAACATACGCTGTAGCTATGGTTGCTTGTGGCCGTAAGAAAGAAGTTTCGTTAATTGTTTGGCTCTTAGACATCGTATTTATCTTTTATTTCTATTCCTTAACAATTATTTAATGTTAGGCGTATTGATTACGCCTTTTTGTTTTTGTGGAATGTGATAAAATTTAAATAGTGGGGTATAGTTCAATGCAAAGTAAAAAAATTGTTCAAACAAAAGTCATTCAAGTTGATAATTTAGCAACCGATGTTTATTCATTAGTCGTTGAAGATCCTGAATTAGTAAAAGATGCTAAACCAGGTCAATTTGTCAATTTGTATACCAATGACAAATCATTATTATTGCCTCGTCCCATCAGTATTTGCGATGTTGAGGGTAATCGTTTACGCTTGGTTTACAAAGTTGTAGGTCAAGGTACGCGTCTATTTAGCCAAATGCATGTTGGTGATAAGATTTCGGTATCAACGCCTTTGGGTAATGGTTACGATTTAGTTAAATTAGCTAAATATAGCCATGTTAACGTTGTTGGTGGTGGTATTGGTGTTCCACCGATGATTTATCTCGCCAAGGCCTTAAGAAAACTAGGGGTTGAAGTAACAGCAATCTTTGGTTATCAAGATGAACCGTTCTTAGATCATGATTTAGATGAATGTGGTGTTAAGACTTACGTAGCAACAGATAGTGGACGTGTTGGTTTTAAGGGCAATGCCTTGCAATGTATTAAAGAAGAAAAACTCGACGCGGATTATTATTGTGCTTGTGGCCCAAAAATCATGTTGAAGTTCTTGTGCCAATATGTTGAAGAAAATGGTCAAGAAGCAATGGTTTCAATGGAAGAACGCATGGGTTGTGGCTATGGTGCTTGTGTTGGTTGTGTGACTGATATTAAAGAACCAGATGGCTCAATTAAACGTAAGAAAGTTTGTAAAGATGGACCTGTCTTTACTTCAAAGGAGGTTATCTTTTAATGAATAATTCAATTGATTTACGAGTGAATATTGCTGGCGTGGAGTGGAAGAACCCAATTACCACAGCTTCAGGAACGTTCTCTGTTAGTGATAGTGGTTGTTTCTATGACCCTAGTATCTTAGGGGCAATGACTGTTAAAGGAGTTTCTTCAACACCTTGGCTAGGCAATCCAACACCAAGAATTGCTGAGACTTATGGTGGTATGCTAAATGCTGTTGGTTTACAAAATCCAGGTGTTGAAGCATTTATTGAACATGAATTACCAATTTTAAGACAATATGATTCGAAAATTGTCGTTAATTTAGCTGGACACAGTGTACAGGAATATGTTGATGTCACAGCACGTTTAAATGATACGGACGTTGATATGTTTGAATTAAATATCTCTTGTCCAAATGTTAAAGAAGGCGGTATTGGTTTTGGAACTGATCCAAAATTAGCATATGAAGTTACGAAAGCGGTGCGCGAAGTTACAACTAAACCGCTAATCGTAAAATTAAGTCCTAATGTAACGGACATCGTCGCAATTGCAAAAGCGGTTGAAGCTGGTGGAGCTGATGCGATTAGTTTAATCAATACTTTACTCGGCATGAAAATTGATATTGAAAGAGGACGCTTTGTCTTAACAAATAAGACTGGTGGTTTCTCGGGGCCTGCAATCAAACCGGTAGCGGTTCGTATGGTTTATCAAGTAGCTCATGCCACTGACTTACCAATTATTGGTTTAGGTGGTATTAGTAGTGCTGAAGATGTTGTAGAATTTTTAATGGCTGGAGCAGATGCTGTCGCTATTGGTAGTGCAGCTTTAATGGATCCGCTTGCACCAAAGAAAATTCTTGAAGATTTAGTAAGATTTATGGAAGTGCATGGATATCGCTCAATTGCGGATATCAAAAATGCATTTAAAGATTAAATATGTTGAAATGTAATGGAGGAGAAAAACATATGGAAAGAATCTACGTAGGAAAAACAAAGGATGTATATCAATTAGAAAACGGTCACGTTTTATTAAAGTTCAAAGATGACTGCACAGGTAAAGATGGTGTCTTTGATCCAGGAGAAAACTCAGTTGGTTTAACAATCGATGGTATTGGTCGTGCTAATCTTGAAACTTCAATTCACTTTTTCGAACTTTTAAAAGAACAAGGCATTAAGACTCACTACGTTACAGCTGATTTAGAAAACGCTACAATGGAAGTTTTACCAGGTAAAGTTTTCGGTCAAGGCTTAGAAGTAATTTGCCGTTTAGTTGCAACTGGTAGTTTCATCCGCCGTTACGGTGCATATATTAAAGATGGTACACCTATTGAAAATGGCTATGTTGAATGTACATTCAAAGACGATGCTAAGGGTGATCCACTAGTTACATCAGAAGGTCTAGAAACATTAGGTGTTATGTCTCAATCAATGTTTAATGACATGAAGGCTCAAACATTAAAAATCACTAAGATTATCGCTGAAGATTTAAAGAAGATTGGATTAGACCTTTGGGATATCAAGTTTGAATTTGGATATTACAATGATGAAGTTATCTTAATTGATGAAATTTCTTCAGGTAATATGCGTGTTTACAAGGATGGCAAGATTGTTGATCCTGTGACATTAACAAGTTTAATTTTAAAGAAATAAAATAAAGAAAGAGGCAAAAAATGGGTGGTTTTTTCGGTGTTGCATCAAGAAGAGATTGTGTAATTGATCTATACTTTGGTGTTGACTATCATTCACATTTAGGTACTAGACGCGGGGGGCTTGCAGTCTACAATTCAGACGGATTCCAAAGATCAATCCATAATATTGAGAATTCCCCTTTCAGAACTAAATTTGAACATGAAATTGATACATTCCATGGTAACTTAGGAATTGGATGTATCAGCGATAGTGAAGCACAACCATTATTGGTTAATTCACATCTTGGTTCTTTCGCTGTAATTACAGTCGGTAGAATCAACAATACAGAAGAGTTAAAACAGCGCTGTTTTGAATATGGCACAACACACTTTTTAGAGATGAGTTGAGGTTGTGTTAATTCGACTGTGCTGATTATTGCCCAAATTACCCAGAAGAATTCCATCAAAGATGGATTGGAATTTGTTCAGGAAGTCGTAAAAGGCTCTATGAGCGTGCTAGTTCTGACAAGTGAAGGAATCTATTGCATGCGTGATAAATTCGGCAGGACTCCGGTAGTCGTGGCATCTAAAGAAGATTCAAACTGTGTCACATTTGAGACATCAGCCTTCTTGAATCTCGGCTACCAACACGTTAAAGATTTGGGACCAGGAGAAATCGGTTTCTTATCGCCTGATGGCTATGAAATGTTGAAAGATCGTAATGAATGCATGAAGATGTGCGCATTCTTATGGGTTTACTATGGTTATCCAACTTCAACATATGAAGGTAAAAACGTAGAAGTTATGCGTAACTGCTGTGGTTGCAAATTAGCGAAACGTGATCATGTCGATGTCGATCTTGTTGCAGGTGTACCGGATTCGGGTATTGCCCATGCAATTGGTTATGCAAATGAGCTACATTTGCGTTATGGACGTCCATTTATTAAATACACGCCAACTTGGCCACGTTCATTCATGCCTGCTAACCAAATTGAAAGAAACTTAATTGCTAAGATGAAGTTGATACCAGTACAAGAGCTAATCAACAATCAACGTCTATTATTAATTGATGACTCAATTGTGCGCGGTACACAACTTGGCAAGACAACTCAATTCTTATATGATTCTGGTGCGAAGGAAGTCCATGTGCGTCCGGCGTGCCCACCAATCATGTTTGGTTGTCGATATCTAAATTTCTCGCGTTCGTCTTCAGAAACAGAATTAATTACAAGACGTGTAATTATGGCTCTTGAAGGTAAGGATGAAATCGATTTAGAAACACTTCAAAGATATGCTAATCCTGATTCGTCTGAATATAAGGCTATGGTTGAAGAAATTCGTAAACGTTTAAATTTCACTAGCTTAGATTTCGCAAGGCTTGATGAATTAATCGAAGCCATTGGTATTGCACCAGAAAATCTATGCACATATTGTTGGGATGGCCGTGAATAATCATGGAAAGCAATGAATTATTAAATGAATACGGATGTCAAATCTTTGATGATGACACGATGCGTAATCGTTTACCAAAATCGATTTATCGTGCTTATAAAGAATCATTAGCGAATGATGAACCGCTTTCGAAAGAAACGGCAACTGCCATTGCCAATGCGATGAAAATTTGGGCTCTTGAAAAAGGGGCTACCCACTTTACACACTGGTTTACACCAATGACTGGCTTATCAGCCGAAAAGCATGATGCTTTCTTGGAACTTGATGGTGATAAAGCGATTCTTGAATTTAGTGGCAAAACTTTGAGGAAAGGTGAATCTGATGCATCTTCATTCCCTTCAGGAGGCTTAAGAGCGACATTTGAAGCTCGCGGTTATACTGCATGGGATGCAACCTCACCAGCGTTTGTCAAAGGCGGATCCCTTTATATTCCAACGGTATTTTGTTCATATAATGGTGAAGCTCTTGATAAGAAAACACCTTTATTAAAATCGATTCATGCACTTTCAAATGCTGTAGTGAATTTAATGCCACTATTAGGTGTAGAAGGTGTGACAAAAGCCCAATCATACGTGGGTTCAGAACAAGAATATTTCTTAATTTCTGATGAATGCTACCAAAAGAGAATTGACATTAAATTAACAGGGCGTACATTATTTGGAGCACGTGCGCCAAAAGGCCAAGAACTCGAAGATCATTATTATGGCAGTTTAAAACGTAAAGTTGCTAACTTTATGAAGGAACTTGATGAGGAACTCTGGAAATACGGAATTCCGGCTAAGACAAAACATAATGAAGCTGCTCCTGCACAACATGAGATTGCATGTATTTATCGCGAAACAAATATTACAACTGATAATAACCACTTGTTGATGCAATTAATGCAAGACATTGCGAAGCGTCATGGTTTAAGGTGTTTACTACACGAAAAACCATTTGCGGGTGTCAATGGTTCAGGTAAGCACAACAACTGGTCAGTTGTTACAGATACTGGATTAAACTTATTTAATCCGGGCAAGGATATTGCGAATAATCTTCCATTTTTGGCTATCCTTGCATGTTTAATCAAAGGAACAGATGAATATGCGGATTTACTTCGCATTACAACAGCGGTTGCGGGTAACGATCACCGTTTAGGCGCAAATGAAGCCCCACCAGCAATTATTTCAATGTTCCTAGGAGAAGAGATTACGGAAGTTATTGATTCGATTATGAATAACGAGGAAATTCATGTTCATAAGGCGAAGAGCTCAAGATTCTCAGCTGGCGTTTCGTCTGTAGCGAATTTCTCGATAGATAATACCGATCGTAATCGTACTTCACCATTTGCATTTACTGGTAACAAGTTTGAATTCCGTATGGTTGGTTCAAGTCAATCAATCGCAGGTCCGAACACGATGTTAAATTCAATCTTAGCACACGAAATTAATGATATGATTGCAGAGATTAATGGTGGTAAGACTGTACTTGAGGTCATTAAGGAATTCTTCATTGAACATATTCGTGTGGTCTTTGAAGGTGATTGTTACTCAAAAGAATGGGAAGATGAAGCTGCTTTGCGTGGCTTACCAAATCGTAAAAATGCCGTTGATGCCATGGAACATTTCATCGATGAAAAGAATGTTGAAATGTTAACTGGCTTAGGTGTTTATAGTAAACATGAACTTAACTCACGTTATGAAATCATGTTAGAAAATTATGCCAAGACAATTCATGTTGAAGGATCGACAGCTTTAAAGATGGCGGAAGAAAGTATCTATCCAGCAGTTTTATCTTATTTGAAAGAGATTGCAGCCACAGCTATTGAATTAAATAACCTTGATATAAATTGTGATTATTTAAAAGAAGATGTCGCTAATATTAATGAGTTTGCTAAGGCGTTAAAGAAAGAAATCAATAATTTAAAAGCAACATTAAATGAATATAATCAATGCAACAAAGATATGTTGACTAAGGCTAAAATAGCTCGCGATGAAGTCTTTGTGGCAATGAATGATGTCCGCGCTGTGGCTGATCAATTAGAAACAATGATTGACCATAAGAAGTGGCCAATTCCAACTTATGTTGATTTAATGTTTGGGATTTAAAAGTTATAAACTATGGTCCTAGTTGATTGATATAACCATGGTTTCATGGTAATATTTATGTATTATACAACTGACGGAATAAGTGGGAACAACCACATGGGAGTATAATTTCAAAGAGTCGACCGTCTGGGCCATTTTGTCCGGATGACTGACTCTTTTTTCTTTCATCTGAGTGCAAAATGTGTAGATAGTAGAGGAAGGTAAAAGAAAAATGTTAACTGATGTTGAAATTGCTCAAAAAGCAGAGATGCTACCAATTGAAGAAGTTGCAAAAAAAGCTGGATTAGATCGCAAAGATCTTGAACTTTACGGCAACTACAAAGCTAAGATTTCGCTTGAAGCCATTAAGAAATCTGCAAATAATCCCGATGGAAAATTAATCTTAGTTACAGCAATTAATCCAACGCCGGCTGGTGAAGGTAAAACAACTACAATGATTGGTCTTGCTCAAAGTATGAATAAAATTGGTAAGAATACTATTGTTGCAATGCGTGAACCATCACTTGGCCCATGTTTTGGTGTTAAGGGTGGAGCAGCTGGTGGAGGTTATGCCCAAGTTGTACCAATGGAGGATATCAACCTACATTTCACAGGCGATATTCATGCCATTACAACAGCGAACAATTTAATTTCTGCAATGTTAGATAATTCTCTTCAACAAGGGAATCCATTAAACATTGATGAACGTCAAATTGTTTGGAAGAGAGTTGTTGACTTAAATGACCGTGCTTTAAGACATATTGTTTGTGGTTTAGGCGGTAAAGTTAATGGTGTACCAAGAGAAGATGGTTTTGATATCACTGTTGCCTCAGAAGTTATGGGTGTTTTATGTTTAGCTAATTCTCTTGAAGACTTAAAAGAAAGAGTTGCTCGTATGATTGTTGCCTATACACGTGATAATCAACCAGTAACTGTTAATGATTTAGAAGCAACAGGTGCTGTTACATTACTATTAAAAGACGCTATTAAGCCAAACTTAGTACAAACTCTTGAACATACACCAGTGTTTGTTCATGGTGGACCATTCGCTAATATCGCTCATGGATGTAACTCAGTTATGGCTACAAAAGTTGCATTAAAGTTAGCTGATTACACGATTACTGAGGCTGGTTTCGGTGCTGATTTAGGTGCTGAAAAGTTCTTAGATATAAAATGTCGCCAAGCTGGATTAAAACCAGATGCAGTTGTTATCGTAGCGACTGTTCGTGCACTTAAGATGCATGGTGGACTTGATAAGAAGTCACTTGCCAACGAAGATTTAGATGCCTTAAGAAAAGGTATTGATAATTTATTAAAACATATCGAAAATATTCATAAATTTGGTTTACCAAGTGTTGTTGCAATCAATGCTTTCCCAACTGATACAAAAGCTGAATTAGACCTATTACATGAATTATGCGCAGAAAAAGGCGCTGAAGTTGCTATTTCTGAAGTATGGGCTAAGGGTGCTGATGGTGGTATTGAACTTGCTGAAAAAGTTCTTAAAGTTATGGAAAATGAAAAAGCAGATTTCCACCCAATTTATGATTTAGAAATGCCAATTAAAGACAAGATTGTTAAGATTGCACAAGAAATTTATGGAGCGGATGATGTTGTCTTTACTAAAAAGGCATTAAATAAGATTAAACGTCTAAACGATTTAGGTTTAGAAAAATTACCAATTTGTATTGCAAAGACCCAATATTCACTATCAGATGATCCAACGTTGCTTGGACGTCCAACAAACTTTAATATCGAAATTAATGATTTAATTCCAAATACGGGTTCTGGATTCATTGTTGCGTTAAGCGGCGATATTATGCGTATGCCTGGTTTACCTAAGGTACCAGCTGCTAATCATATGGATATTAAAGAAAATGGTGAAATTGTCGGTTTATTCTAATAGGAGGAAAAATGAAAGTTGCAGTTATCATGGGTTCAATTAGTGATTTAACTAAAGTTGAACCAGCTATTCAAGTTTTAAAACAATTCAATGTCGAAACTAAAGTACGTTGTCTTTCAGCACATCGTGCAAGTAAAGAATTAAGCGAGTTTATCGATGAATGTAATGGTGATGGTACCGAAGCAATTATCGGTGCAGCAGGGATGGCTGCAGCTTTACCTGGTGTCATCGCAGCACAAACAGTGTTGCCAGTCATCGGTTTACCATTAAGTGCTTCAAACTTAGATGGATTAGATGCGTTACTATCAATTGTTCAAATGCCACCACAAGTACCAGTGGCAACTGTAGCAATTAACGGTGCTAAGAATGCGGCTTATTTAGCGCTTGAAATTTTAGCAATTAAACACGTTGAAGTACGTGAAGCATTACTTGCATTACGTATTGAAATGCGCGAAAAAGCCATTAAGACAAACGAAGAAATCATTGAAAAATATAAATAGGTCAAAGGAGAGAAAAGAATGAGCCAAAAGTATAGAGAAGCAGGAGTTGATTTAGAGGCTGGATATGAATCCGTACGTCTAATCAAATCTCATGTTGCAAGAACGAAGGTTTTAGGTGCGGTAGATTCCATTGGTGCCTTCGGAGGTATGTTTGATTTAAGCTTGTTAAACATGAAAGAACCAGTTCTAGTTAGTGGAACTGATGGTGTTGGAACAAAATTAATGTTGGCATTTGCTTGTGATAAGCACGATACAATCGGTATTGATGCAGTGGCAATGTGCGTTAATGATGTTCTAGTTCAAGGAGCAATGCCAATTTTCTTCTTAGACTACTTAGCTGTTGGTAAGAATCATCCTAAAAAAATCGAACAATTAGTTAAGGGTGTTGCTGATGGCTGCGTCCTTTCTGAATGTGCATTAATCGGTGGTGAAACTGCTGAAATGCCAGATATGTATGATGAAAATCATTATGATATCGCCGGTTTCTGTGTCGGTGCTGTTGATAAATCAAAATTATTAAATGGTCAAAGCATTGCTGAAGGCCAAATACTAGTTGGTTTACCATCAAGTGGCTGTCACTCAAATGGTTTCTCATTAGTTCGTAAAGTCTTAATTAAAGACGCTAAACTTGATTTAAATGAATATTATGATGAATTTGGCAAGACACTTGGCGAAGAATTACTAACTCCAACTAAGATCTATGTCAAAGCAATTAAAGGCCTACTTCAAGCCGGTGTTGATATTAAGGGTATGAGCCATATTACAGGTGGCGGTTTCTACGAAAATTTACCTCGTATGTTAAAAGAAGGCCAAGGTGTGGAAATTGATACTAAATCATTCCCTCGTCCAAGAATCTTTGATTTAATTCGTGAAAAGGGCGGCATTGAAGAAAAAGAAATGTACAATGTCTTTAACATGGGTATTGGTTTTGTAATGGCCCTTGAACCACAAGATGTTGATCATACTTTAGAATTATTAAAAGAAATGGGTGAACCAGCATATGTTATTGGTAAGGTAACTAATTCTGGTATTGTGGACTTAAAATGCTAAATGTTGCGGTCTTTGTATCGGGCGGTGGCACAAATCTCCAAGCCTTAATTGATGAATTCAATAAGGGAACGATTAATGGTCAAATTAAGTTAGTCGTATCAAATCGTTTAAAGGCATATGGTTTAGAAAGAGCTCGTAATGCGAATATTGAAGCTGTATGCATTAAAGATCAAAAAGAATTACTTGCAAAGTTAAAAGAAGACAAGATTGATTTAATTGTCTTAGCTGGTTACCTTGCAATTATTGATGAAGAAATTATTCGTGAATATGAGAATCGTATCATTAATATTCACCCTTCATTAATTCCTTCGTTCTGTGGTAAAGGTTACTACGGATTACATGTTCATGAAGCGGCATTTGCCCGTGGCGTTAAAGTTAGTGGAGCAACAGTGCATTTCGTTAATGGTCAAGTCGATGGTGGACCAATCATCATGCAAAAGAGCACTGATGTGAGTGAAGCTAATTCACCAGAAGAAATGCAACAAATGGTGCTTAAGATTGAACATCAAATTTTAAAAGAAGCAGTACGTTTATACTGCGATAATCGTTTAGAAGTTAAAGGAGAGAGGGTTACAATCAAATGAGAAGAGCATTAGTATCAGTTACTGATAAAACAAATATTGTCGAATTCTGTGAAGGATTAAATAAATTAGGCTTTGAAGTTGTTTCAACTGGTGGCACATTAAAGAAATTAGTTGAAGCAGGTGTTAAGGCTATTTCCATTGAAGAAGTTACAGGCTTTAAAGAAATTCTTGATGGTCGTGTTAAGACACTTCATCCAAATGTACATGGTGGTTTGTTATTCCGCCGTGATTTGCCAGAACATGTTGAAACAATCAAAGAAATGGGCATTGAGCCAATTGATTTAGTTTGTGTTAACTTATATGAATTTGAAAAAGCTTTAAGAGCTAAAAAGCCAATGGCTGATATGATTGAAAACATTGATATCGGTGGACCTTCAATGATTAGATCGGCTGCTAAGAACTTCAAGGATGTGTTAATTGTTACTGAACCTGGTGACTACACTAAAGTTTTAGAAGCAATTGAAAATCATACTGATGATTATGATTTCCGTTTAAATTTAGCATATAAAGCTTTCAGTAAAACTGCGGCTTATGACGCTATGATTTCGCGTTACTTTGCTGAAGTATGTGGCGATGAATTCCCAGATACATTAAACCTTTCTTTAAAGAAGGTTGAACACCTAAGATATGGTGAAAACTCTCAACAAAAGGCTAATAAATACGAAGATAGTTATGTTGAAAAGTCTTTACTAGATTACGAACAATTAAATGGTAAAGAAATTTCATTCAATAACGTTAATGACTTATATGGCGCAATTGCTTGTGTTCGTGAATTCAAAGACCAAATTGTAACTGCAGCAATTAAACACTCAACTCCATGTGGTGTTGCGATTGGCAAAACAGGCTATGACTCTTACGTCAAAGCATACGAAGCTGATCCACAATCAATCTTCGGTGGCATTGTTGCTACAAACTACAAGATTGATAAAGCAACAGCTGAAAAAATGCATGAAATCTTCCTAGAAATTGTAGCTGCGCCAGATTTTGATGAAGATGCATTAGAAATCTTAAAGACTAAGAAAAATCTACGTGTTTTAAAACTTAAGAATTTAGATGCTCGTGAAGCAAAATATGATATCAAATATCTAGAAGGCAAAGTTCTTGTTCAAGAACTTAACACAAAGATGATTGATGAAATGAAGGTTGTAACTGAAGCTCAACCAACTGAATCTCAATTATCTGATATGGAATTTGGTATGAGAGTAGTTAAATATGTTAAATCAAACGCTATTTGTATCGTTAAAAATGGTGTAACTTTAGCTATCGGTGGAGGTCAAACTTCGCGTGTTTGGGCTTTGGAAAACGCTATTCACAACAATCAAGATAAAGACTTCAATGGTGCTGTACTTGCGTCTGATGCTTTCTTCCCATTTGATGATTGTGTTGCAACAGCGGCTAAGGCTGGCATTAGCGCAATCATTCAACCAGGTGGTAGTGTTCGCGACCAAGATTCAATTGATTTATGCAATAAATTAAATATTCCAATGGTATTTAGTGGATACCGTCATTTCAGACACTAGGAGTTATTGATGAAAGTATTAGTTATTGGTAGTGGCGGTCGCGAAAGCGCAATCGCTTATAAATTAAAACAAAGTACTAAAGTTGACGAATTATTCGCTTTACCAGGCAATCCTGGTATTAGCGAAATCGCCACTTGTATTAGTGGTAGCGTCACAGATTTAGATTTTATTCTTGAAACTGTTGAAAAGAATCACATTGACTTTACAGTTGTTGGACCAGAAGTTCCGCTATGCTTAGGTTTAGCTGATTTATTAATGGAACATGGTCATAAAGTTTTTGGCCCTAAGCAAGCTGCTGCAACACTTGAGGGATCAAAAGCATATTCTAAAGCTTTTATGGAACGACATAATATTCCAACTGCAAAATATGTTGAAGTTAGTGATTATCATGAAGCAATTAAAGCGTTAGATAATTTTACATATCCACTTGTCATTAAAGCTGATGGTTTAGCTGCTGGAAAAGGTGTAGTTATTGCAGAAGATTATCCAACAGCTGAAAACACTTTAAAAGAAATGATGCTTGAAGGAGCTCTTGATAATGCTGGAAGTACTGTTGTTATTGAAGAATTCTTATCAGGTTTTGAATGTTCATTATTATGTTTCACAGATGGTGAGACAATTGTGCCGATGGTTAGTGCTAAAGACCACAAACAAATCTTTGATGGCAACCATGGTCCAAATACAGGTGGTATGGGAACGGTTTCACCTAATCCATTTATGCCTGAAGGTATGGATGAAAAGATTGAAGAAACTATCCTTAAGCCTTTTATGGCTGGCTTAAAAGCAGATAACTTAGACTATCGTGGTGTTGTTTTTATTGGTTTGATGATTGAAAACAATGAAGCGAAAGTTCTTGAATTTAATGTCCGTTTCGGCGATCCAGAAACACAATCAATTCTATTAAGACTTGATAGTGATTTATTAGAAATTATGCTTGCTTGCGCAGAAAAACGTTTAGATAAGAATCTTGTGAAGTGGAACGATGAACATGTAGCATGTTTAGTTCTAGCAAGTGGTGGTTACCCAGGATCATATGAAAAAGGTAAAGTTATCACTGGCTTAGATAAAGTTAATGAAGATGTTATTGTATTCCATGCTGGAACTAAAATGGTTGATGGCAACTTAGTTACAAATGGTGGACGTGTTTTAAATGTTTGTGCTAAGGGCAAGGATTTAGATGAAGCGCGTGCGAAAGTCTACGCTGCTGCTGAAGTTATTGATTTTGAAGGTAAATATTACCGTAAAGACGTTGGTTTAATTTAAGGAGCTAGATAAATGAATAGAGTATATCGCGTATATGTCAAAAAACGTGCGGAATTTAAAGTTGAAGCTTTAGAAGTTTTAAATAATTTACGTACACAATTAAAACTAACTAACCTTGAAGATTTGGACATTATTAATCGCTATGATGTTCAAGGTGTTAGTGAAGAAGTTTTATTAACAGGGAATAAGACCATTTTAAGTGAACCAATGGTTGATGATGTTTATCTTGAAGATTACCCAAGTGAAGGTTTAATTACATTTGCAATCGAATACTTACCTGGGCAATATGATCAAAGAGCCGATGCTTGTGAACAATGTTTCCAACTATTAACTGGTGAAAAGAATGTTAAAGTTAAATGTGCTAAACTCATTGCTTTAAAAGGCAATTTAAGTCAAGAAGAAGTTGAACGTATTGAGCACTTCCTAATTAATCCGGTTGACCAACGTCTTGCTTCACTTGAAAAGGTAACAGATTTAAATGACGAAAGTAATGAAATTGCTGCTGTACCTACAATCGAAGGTTTTATTAATTTCAGCGATGAAGATTTACATCATTACATCGAAGCAAATGGCATGGCTATGAACTTTGATGATTTAAAGATTACACAAACTTACTATAAAGAAGAAGAACATCGTGATCCAACAGAAACCGAATTAAAAGTTTTAGATACATATTGGAGTGATCACTGTCGTCACACTACTTTCGCGACAATTATTGATGATATCGAAATTGAAAATGGTACATTTAAAGAAATTCTAGCGAAAGATATCGAAAACTATAAGACATCACGTCATATTGTTTATGGTGTTGAAACTAAACGTCCATTAACTTTAATGGATTTAGCCACAATTTCGATGAAGGAACTTCGCAAAGCTGGTTATTTAAATGATCTTGAAGTTTCTGAAGAAATCAACGCTTGTTCAGTTGAACTTAAAGTTAAGACAAGCCAAGGCGATGAAGATTGGTTATTGATGTTTAAGAACGAAACACATAACCATCCAACAGAAATCGAACCTTTCGGTGGAGCTGCGACATGTTTAGGTGGTGCCATCCGTGACCCATTATCAGGTCGTTCATATGTTTATCAATCAATGCGTATTACAGGTGCTGGTGATCCACGTACTAAACTCGATGATACATTAGCGGGTAAATTACCTCAACGCAAAATCTGTCAAGAAGCTGCTCATGGTTTCTCATCATACGGCAACCAAATTGGTTTAACAACTGGTTATGTTCATGAAATTTATGATGAAGGTTATGTCGCTAAACGTATGGAATTAGGTGCAGTTGTAGCAGCTGCTCCAAAAGCGCAAGTTAAACGTTTAGAACCATTAAATGGTCATGTTGTCTTGTTGATTGGCGGCCGTACAGGTCGTGATGGTATCGGTGGTGCAACTGGTTCATCTAAATCACATGAATTAAAGACTACAACAACTGCTGGTGCCGAAGTTCAAAAAGGTAATCCAGTTGAAGAACGCAAGATTCAACGTTTATTTAGAAATAGTGCAGTTTCAGAAAAGATTGTTCGTTGTAACGACTTTGGAGCAGGTGGCGTTTGTGTTGCAGTAGGTGAATTAGCTGATAGCTTAGACATTAACTTAGATGCAATACTTAAGAAATATGAAGGTTTAAATGGTACTGAACTCGCAATTTCTGAATCACAAGAAAGAATGGCTATTGTCATCGATCCTAAGGATGAAGAATTTATCAAAGATGCATGTCGTAAGGAAAATCTTGAAGTTGTCCGTGTTGCGACTGTTACTGATACAAATCGTTTAGTTATGCACTATATGGGTCAAACAATTGTCGATATCAATCGTTCATTCTTAAACAAGAATGGTGCTAGTCGCCATCAAACTGTTAAGGTTGAACTTCCTGATTTCTCTCATAATCCATTTGCTGGGGATGTAAGTGAAGATTTCATCTCAACTTCTAAGAATACATTAGCTAAATTATCAGTATGTTCACAAAAAGGTTTAGTTGAAAGATTTGACTCTTCAATCGGTAATGCAACTGTTCTTTCACCTTTTGGTGGTAAGACATTAAGAACTGAAACTGAAGGTATGTGTGCTTTATTACCAGTTTTAGGTAAAGAAACTACAACTTGTTCAATGATGGCTTATGGCTATAATCCAAAGATTTCAAAGTGGTCTCCATACCATGGTGCAATTTATGCTGTGATCGAATCACTCGCAAAGATTGTGGCAATGGGTGGTGATTATCATACAGTTCGTTTCTCATTCCAAGAATTCTTTGAAAAATTATTAAATGAACCAACTCGTTGGGGCAAACCATTTGCAGCACTGCTTGGCGCATATCGCGTTCAAAGCGCTTTAAAACTTGCTTCAATCGGTGGTAAAGACTCAATGTCTGGTTCGTTTGAAGATATTCACGTTCCACCAACACTTGTATCGTTTGCGATTACTGGTGCTGATGTGAAACATGTTGTAACACCTGAACTTAAGGCTGCTAATCATAAACTAGTTGAAGTTACGATCAACAAAGACGAATTTGGTGTTCATAACTTTGAACAATTGATGGCAAGCTATGATGAAATTCATCAATTAATGGTTGCTGGCAAAGTTTATAGTGCTTATACAGTTAAAGATGGTGGTTTACTAGAAGCAATTTACAAGATGGCTTTTGGTAACAATATCGGCGTTAAGATTGCTGAAGTGTTGAGTCTTCAAGAACTAGTTGCTAAGAATTATGGCAATATCGTTCTTGAACTTGATGAAGATGTTGAAATGGTTAGCAGTCATCGTATCGTTGGTCATACAACTTCTGAATCAGAAGTTGAATTTAAGGGGGAAAAGTTAATCTTAGAAGAAGCATACAAAGCGAACGCCGCAACACTAGAAGATATTTATCCAACAAGTCAAGTAGCCAAGACTGATGAAGTTATTATTAAGGATTGCACTGAAAGACCTGCTAAAATGCATGCGTCAAAAGTGTACGATGAAGTTAAAGTTGTCATTCCAGTCTTCCCAGGTACAAACTGTGAGTTCGATTCGAAACGCGCATTCGAAAGAGCTGGTGCAACAGTTAAATTAGTACTTATCCGTAACAAGACAGAAAACGACATTAAAGAATCTGTTGAGGAATTGGAAGCAGCCATCAATGAAGCACAAATTGTGATGTTCCCAGGTGGATTCTCAGCTGGAGATGAACCGGAAGGTTCTGGTAAGTTCATTGCGACTGTTTTCAGAAATCCAGAACTTAAAGCTGCTATGGACGATTTACTAGCTAATCGTGAAGGCTTGGTTCTAGGTATCTGTAATGGTTTCCAAGCGTTAATTAAGTTAGGTTTATTACCTGATGGCAAGATTCGTGAAATGAATCGAGATGATGCAACATTGACATTTAATACAATTGGTCGTCACTTATCACAAGTTGTTAAGACAAGAATTGCATCAGTTAAATCGCCATGGCTTGCTAATGTTGAAGTTGGTGATATCCACGTTGTTCCAATTTCACATGGCGAAGGTCGTTTCGTAGCGCCAAAAGCTAAGCTTGAAGAATTCTTCGAGAATGGCCAAGTTATTACACAATACGTTGATGACAATGGTCAACCAACAATGGTTTCACCATTCAATCCTAATGGTTCAATGATGGCTGTTGAAGGTCTTGTATCTCGTGATGGACGCGTTTTAGGTAAGATGGCTCATAGCGAAAGACAAGGTGAAAATCGTAACTTAAATATTTACGGTGAAATGGATCAAAGAATCTTTGAAGCAGGCGTTAAATATTTTAAATAATGATATAATAAAGGGGCAGGGCATGCCCCTTTTATTTAGGAGAAAACATATGGAAAAAGCAATTATTTCAGTATTAGGTAAAGATCAAATCGGTATTATCGCTCGTGTTTGCAACTTTTTAGCTGATGAAAAAATTAATATTGACGATATTTCTCAAACAATTCGTCAAGGTTATTTCAATATGATGATGATTGTCAGTTTGGATGATACAAATAGTGATATTGCTAAGATTAACGAAGGATTACAAGAATTGAGTAAAGAAATTGGTGTTTCAATCAAGATTCAACATGAAGATTTCTTTAACCAAATGCATCGTATTTAGGTGAGATAATTATGATTAATATTTTTGAAGTTAATGAAACCAACAAGATGATTAGTGAGGAAAATCTTGATGTCCGCACAATCACTATCGGAATTAGTTTATTGGATTGCATCGATAGCGATATTGATAAACTTTGCGAAAATATTTATAACAAGGTTACACGTATTGCCAAGAATCTTGTTAAAGTTGGTCAAGATATTGAAAATAAATATGGCATTCCTATTGTCAATAAAAGAATTTCGGTGACACCAATCGCCTTAGTTGGTGCAAGTGCTTGTCATACACCTAGTGATTTCGTTAAAATTGCTAAAACTTTAGATAAAGCAGCGCTTGAATTAAACGTCAACTTTATTGGTGGTTATAGTGCTATTGTTTCTAAAGGAATGACCAAGGCTGATGAGTTATTGATTCGTTCAATTCCGGAAGCTTTGGCAGCTACCGAAAGAATTTGTAGTTCTGTCAATGTTGGTTCAACAAAGACTGGAATTAATATGGATGCTGTGAAATTAATCGGTGAAAAGGTTAAAGAAGCGGCTGAATTGAGCAAGGATCAAGATTCTTTGGCTTGTGCAAAATTTGTAGTTTTCTGTAATGCGCCAGATGATAATCCATTCATGGCCGGTGCTTTCCATGGTGTTAGCGAAGCTGATGCAATTATCAATGTTGGTGTTAGCGGGCCAGGTGTTGTTCGCAAAGCAATTCAACTTGCGAAAGGCCAAGATTTCGGTGAATTATGTAATACTATTAAGAAAACAGCCTTTAAGATTACTCGTGTTGGCCAACTAGTAGCTCTAGAAGCTTCAAAAGCTTTAGGTATTCCTTTTGGTATTGTCGATTTATCATTAGCACCAACACCAGCGATTGGTGATAGTATTGCAGAATGTCTTGAAGCAATGGGTTTAGAACGTGTAGGTGCTCCTGGTACAACAGCCGCTTTGGCAATGTTGAATGACCAAGTTAAGAAAGGCGGCGTCATGGCTTCTTCTTATGTCGGTGGTTTATCAGGTGCTTTCATTCCGGTTAGTGAAGATCAAGGTATGATTGATGCTGTTTTATGCAATGCCTTGACATTAGAAAAACTTGAAGCAATGACTTGCGTATGTTCCGTTGGTCTTGATATGATCGCAATCCCTGGCAAGACAAGCGCTAAGACTATTTCAGGTATTATTGCTGATGAAATGGCAATTGGTATGATCAACCAAAAGACGACAGCTGTACGTTTAATTCCAGTTATTGGCAAAGATGTTGGTGATACTGTTGAATTTGGCGGTTTACTTGGCTATGCGCCAATTATGCCGGTTAATGAATTTAGTTGTGACGAATTTGTTGATCGTGGTGGACGTATCCCAGCTCCAATTCATAGTTTTAAAAACTAAGATGTTATTTACAAGCTTGATTTCTTATGTGAAGAATTCAAGCTTTTTTAAACAATGTGAAACAGCATGGGAATGTGCTAAAATATAGGGAGCAAATCAGTTGAAGGAGTCAAACAATTATGGAAGATAGATTTATGAATATTAATAGTGGCCGTAATTTGACAATGTTGATGGATTATTATGAATTGACGATGGCAAATGGTTACTATAAATTGGGGTTAAAAGATGAATGGGTGTCTTTCGATGTCTTTTTTAGAAGTATCCCTGAAGGCGGTGGTTTTGTTTTAGCTGCTGGGCTTGAATCGATTATTTCATATATTAAAAACATGCATTTCGGTGATGAAGATATCGAATTTTTGAGAAGCAAGGGTATTTTTGACGAAGGTTTCTTAGAATATTTACATAATTTTAAATTTACAGGTGATATTGATGCGGTTAAAGAAGGCACACCGGTTTATCCACAAACACCAGTTATTACAGTTAGTGCACCACTTTGTGAAGCTCAAATGGTTGAGACTATGCTGTTATTATCATTCAATCATCAATCATTAATTGCAACAAAAACTAATCGAATTGTTCGTGCTGCCGAAGGTCGTGCTGTAATGGAATTTGGTGCTCGTCGTGCGCATGGTTATGATGCAGCTATTTTAGGAGCTAGAGCTTCAGCGATTGGCGGTGCTAAATTAACAGCAACTACAATCGTTGATCAAATGTTTGGCTTTAGTGCGACTGGCACAATGGCCCATTCTTGGATACAATTCTTCGATTCTGATTACGAAGCTTTCAAAGCTTACGCAAAAGTTTATCCTGATACATCTGTATTCTTATTAGATACATTTAATGTGCTTGAAAGTGGTTTACCTGCCGCCATTAAAGTTGCAAAAGAAATTATTGAACCTCAAGGTTATCGTTTAAAGGGTGTTCGTATTGATAGTGGTGACTTAGCATATCTATCAAAGCATATCCGTCAAATCTTGGATGATGCTGGTATGGAGGATTGTAATATCGTTGTATCAAATAGCATTGATGAATATCTAATTCAATCATTGAATATGCAAGGTGCAAAAGTTAATTCATATGGTGTTGGTGAACGTTTGATTACTTCTAAGAGTGAACCAGTTTTTGGTGGTGTTTATAAATTGACGGCGGTTAGAAATCATGAAACACATGAATTTGAACCACGTATTAAGATTTCGGAAAATGTTGATAAGATTATCAATCCTGGACGTAAAAAATTGTATCGAATTTATGAT
>JAHHTG010000100.1 GCA_020024765.1 Thomasclavelia sp.
AAGTAAAGATGACAAATATCTTTTAGTTAATCCTAAGAAAGTTGAAAAACGTTTAAAAGATTCGACAATTGTTAAAGATGCGAAGGTTAAAAGAGCTGACCATCGTATGTTGGAGATTGAAATTACTGAAAATACACTAATTGGTTACATCTATACTGATGAACCAGAAGTTGTTTTAAGTGATGGTAGTTTAGTTGAGTTCAAAGATGAATACTTGAGTTTAATTTGTGAAATACCTTATATTGATGGTTATAGTGCAGAAGAACTAGCACTTTTTGCCAAGGATTTCGAAAAGCTCGACGCAAAGATGATTAACGAGATTTCTGAGATTCATCGCTATCCTTTTAGTTATGACGATCAAATGATGGAGATTGTCATGCGCGATGGCAGTTATGTTTATGTGAGTCATCTCGGTTTATACTTGTTGAATGAATATTATACAGTCAAATCGGGGATTAAAGACAAAGATCAAGATCTATGCATTTTCTTCGATGAAGTAACTAATAGTGGTTATACTTCGGAATGCCCTTATTGGCACGAAGAAGAAGTTCCTGAGGTTAATGAGAACGAAGACTCGGAAACTCTAAGTGAAGAGACAGATGCTGAAGACTAAACTTTTGTATTAAAATATCGAATATTGTATAATATATAAAAGAAGGAGCATGTTTATGTCAATCAAGAAAAATACAGTTTTAGGTAATATTAAAATTTCAGATGAAGCAGTTGCAACACTTGTTGGAGGTGCTGTTATTGAATGTTATGGCGTTGTTGGTATGGCAAGCCAAAAATTCTTTAAAGATGGTTTTAGTGAACTTTTAAAACGTGAAAACTACTCAAAGGGTGTCATTATAAAAAATACACCTGAAGGTATTAAAGTTGATTTATATGTGGTAATCGGTTACGGAGTTCGCGTAACAGAAGTTATTTCAGAAATTCAAAAACGTGTTAAATATACATTAGAAAAGGCCTTAGATTTAGATGTTAACGGTGTTAATGTTTATGTTCAAGGAATTAAGGTAATTGGGTAAAAATATGGAATTTATTAATGGATTAATCTATAAGGAGATGCTAAAGAGCGCAAATGTTAACCTTAGTAATCACCATAAAGAAGTCGATGCATTGAATGTTTTCCCTGTTCCAGATGGTGATACAGGTACGAACATGTCAATGACATTTGCAAATGGTACTAAGGAAGCGATTGCAGTTCAATCAGAAAGTATTTCCGATGTTGCAAAAGCATTATCACGTGGCTTATTAATGGGTGCACGTGGTAATAGTGGTGTTATTACTTCTCAAATCTTCAGAGGATTCTATCAATCAGTTAAAGATAAACAACAAATTAACGTTGTGGAATTAGCACAAGCATTCGAAAATGGTGCTAAGGTTGCCTACAAAGCAATCATGAAACCTGTTGAAGGTACTATCTTAACTGTCATTCGTGAGGCTAGCTGGTATGCTAATCATGATGTTGAAGAAAACAACGAAATGAGCGTTGAAGAATATTTTAGTCGTTTCGTGACTTACGCACAAGAATCATTAAGTCATACACCAGAACTACTACCAGTTCTTAAAGAAGTTGGTGTTGTCGATAGTGGTGGTACTGGTTTAATGCGTATCATCGAAGGTATGAAATTATACTTAGAAGGTAATCCGGTTGTGGAGGCTGAAACTGCTAATGTTGCCGGTCCTAGTGCTGCTGCCGAAGCTGAAAATGAAGAATTCGGTTACTGTACAGAATTTATCGTACGTTTAAACGAAGAATACAAGGATTTCGATGAAAATCGTTTAAAGAATAAATTAGCAAAAATTGGTAATTCACTAGTTGTTGTTAAAGATGAAGACCTAGTTAAAGTTCATGTTCATACTTTAAAACCAGGCGATGCATTAAATTTAGGCCAAAGATATGGTGAATTCGTTAAATTGAAAATTGAAAACATGCAAGAGCAACACACTAATTTAGGTGAAAACGCTCCTGATAAACGACCTCAAAAACCAGTGGAAAAGAAAGAATATGCCATTATTGCCGTAGCTGCTGGCGCAGGTCTTGAAAAGTTATTTAAGGAACTAAGAACTGATATCGTTATCAGTGGTGGTCAAACAATGAATCCTTCAACAGAAAGTTTTGTTGAAGAAATCAATCACGTTAATGCTAAGCACATTATCATTCTTCCAAATAACTCAAATATTATCTTAGCTGCTAAACAAGCTAAAGATATCTTAGCTGATCAAGATATTCATATTTTAGAAACTAAGTCAATTCAAGAAGGTTTATCAGCATTAAGCATGTATAATCCTGAAGCGGATGTTGAATCTAACTTAAGCGAAATGACTGCAGCTGTTGAAAATGTTCAATCAGGTTCAATCACATATGCAATCAAAGATACAACATTTAATGGTATCGCAGTTAAAGAAGGCGATTATATCGCGATGACTAACAAGTCAATTGTAGCTTCAAATGCAGATCGTCTAGTTAGTACTAAAGCTTTACTTGACGAAATGTTTAAAAAGGAAGATGCTGAATTAATCACATTAATCGTTGGTGAAGGTGCTAATGAAGATGAAATTCACGCTTTAGAAAGTTACATCGAAGAAAATAGCGATCTTGAATTAGAAGTAGTTCAAGGTGATCAACCAGTTTATACTTACCTAATTGGTATTGAATAATTCAACAACATATAAATAAATTAAGAC
>JAHHTG010000101.1 GCA_020024765.1 Thomasclavelia sp.
TCTGCTGTGAAAGAATATCAAGAAAAAGCAACACAATATGGTTTTACGATTGAGCCTACTACTCATAAAGCAATGTTTAACAACGCACATTTATTAAATCAAATCTCAAAAGAACGAATTGCCAAAGAGTTTTTACACATAATTAAAAATCAAGATTTATCAGTTTTAAAGACCTATCAAGCAATTCTTGAACCCTTGCTTCACTATCAATATATTCCCGCATTGTTAGACCAAAGTGATAATTGGCTAATTCGTCTCGCTTTATTATTTAAAGATACCCCTTTAGAAATTAAAAAACTCTTTCTGCCAAAAGATGAACGTTCAATCGTAACAGAATTAATTAAAAATCAAAATCCTTTTGATAATTTAGTTAAAACTTTTAGTGAAGTTCAAAATATCGAATACTATTTAAAATATCTATCAATTTTATATGATCAAGATTTTAAATCACTACATGAATCATTGAAACCATATCTTGTCACAAAAAAGAGTTTAGCAATTAACGCTAACGAATTAATGGCATTAGGTTATCAAGGCAAAGAAATTGGTCTAATCATAGATATATTAGTTAAGCAAATTCAAAATCAAGCTTTTCCCAATGAACATGCAGTGATTTTAAACCAACTCAAGCATTCATCTAAAAATGCGCTATAATAGATACATGAAACTGATTAATATTAATGCTGAAGCTTTTGATAATTTTATTAAAAGCAACCCCAAATCACACTATCTCCAAACATCTGGTTGGGGAGAAGTTGCCAAAACTCGTAATTATACAATCCATATGTTAGGGCTTGTCGATGATCAGGATACCATCCATGCAACGGCTCTATTATTAGAAAAGAAGGTTCTCTGCTACTCGACTTTCTACTGTCCACGTGGTTTTGTGGCTGACTACAATAACCATAAACTAGTTAAAGAAATGCTTAAAGACCTTAAGCAATACGTTAAAGACCATCGTGGTTTGTATTTAAGAATGGATCCTGATATCATCATGCATAAACTTGATGAAAATGGTGAAATCATTGAAGATTTACCAGAAGCTCATGAAATCTTAAACCTTTTAATTAATGAAGGCGGTAAACACCGTGGCTTTACAATTCGTTTTAATGAAGCAAGTCTACCAAGATTCACTTTCCGCGTTTCTTTAGATGGTACTGTTGAAGATATTCAAGGCCGTATGCATCCTAAGACTCGTAAAGTCTTTAAAAATGGCAATCGTTTTAAAGTTCAAGTTTATAAAGGCGATATCAATAGCGTCATCGCTTTCCACGAAACAATGAAAGAAACAGCACGTCGTAAACATTTATTACTTGAACCACTAAGTTATTTCACCAATTACTACGAAATCCTAAATAAACACAATATGTCTGATATCTATGTAGCGAAAGTTAACATCAATGATATCAAAGAAACATATCATCAAGAGCTTGCAGAGGTTAATGCCGAATTAGCTCAATACGAAGGTAATAACAGTAAGAAGGCTCGTGGCAAAATTAATGACTTAACAGCTCGTCTAAACAAGCTCAATAAAGAATTAAATGAAGTTAACAAGATTGATGAAGAAGAAATTATTCTATCTTCGGTTTTAACTGCTAAATTCAATGATAAAGTTTGGTTAATCCACGGTGGTAATAAAGATATCTTACAATTCGTAAACGCTAATTATTGGTTATATTATCAAATCATGTTAGATGCAAAAGAAGAAGGTTATAAAGTTGTAGACTTCTTCGGAACTGAAGGTAAAATTGATAAAAATAGCGATTTATATGGCATCTACTTATTCAAGTATCGTTTCGGTGGCGATTTCGATGAATTCATTGGTGAATTTGACTATATCGTCCGTCCATTCATGAATAAAATCATCGGTACTGCACTCGTTGCTCGCCGTAAAATTAAATTAAAAATGGCCATCAATAAAGCCAAACATGCAAAATAATCTTTAACTTTTCGTCCTATCATCATACAATGATGTTAGGACTTATGCCGACTTAGCTTAGCTGGTAGAGCAACGCACTCGTAACGCGTAGGTCGTAGGTTCAAATCCTATAGTCGGCACCACTTAAAACAAAAACGATACTCAAGGTATCGTTCATTGCATATTAGAGCACTACAGTGCTCTTTTTTATATATTCGAAATATTGAAAGTTAATTGGTCCTTCAACCTTTTCTCCGGGAATCTTAATGAATTCATCTTCATTAAACTTCAGAAAGAAACGATCCCCTTTAACTTCTAAATCAATCTCTGTGATATACATCTTTTCAACAATCGGTAAAGCCATTTCATATAGACTTGCACCTCCTGCAATAAAAATGTTCGTGTTTTGAGCTAGTTTTAAGGCTTCTTCAAATGAATGTGCCACTATTACATTTTCATCATTAAATTCTTTTGAATTTGATAGGACAATGATTTGGCGACCTGGCAATGGTCGACCG
>JAHHTG010000102.1 GCA_020024765.1 Thomasclavelia sp.
GCTCAACGATGATTTTGATAAATATAAATATATGCTTAGGGCAATTGCTACAACCAAAGCAATCATACTAAAAAACTTAAAATTTTGGTACAAATCTTTAACATCTTCCATATGAAGATAATCCCTATGCGTATAGAATGGTGCCTTATGACCATTAATTTCAACAACTATATCAAGATCTTCATGTTGTCCTTTTAGGTAGTTAAATAAATAGTCACTGCTTTCAATTAATGTATCTTCAGAAACACCAACTTCATTTGCAACATCACTTTTACGATATTCATAAGCATAGAAACTATCGTTAAAACTCCAAAATTGAATCGCAAACGCAAAGATTAAGGCAACTATAGCGACTGCTAATCCATAATTACAAATGGTTTTCTTCAAGATATTTCACCATTTCTTTTAAGGCAATAGCTCGATGAGAATGTTCATTTTTGTAACTAGATGGTACTTCAGCACTTGTCTTACCTTCTTTAGGCAAATAAAAAATAGGATCATAACCAAAACCATTTTCGCCAGCTGGTTCCTTAGCAACTTCCCCATACCATAAACCTTCAAAAACTTGCTCCTTACCATCGATAATTAAGGCGATATCACAGGTATAATGAGCATCACGATCATTAATATCTTTAAAAATGTCCGTAATTAATTTATTCTTTTCTGGATAATCTAAATGCGCCATAAAGCGGGCACTATATATTCCCGGAAAACCATTGAAATAATCAAACGAAATCCCACTATCATCAGAGATTGTATCAGCACGATACTTTTCATAATAATAACGGGCTTTGATTAAAGCATTTTCCTTAAAAGTACGTCCAGTTTCTTCAACTTCATCAAAATCATTCATTGACGCTAAGCTTACGACTTCAAACCCAAATGGTTCAAGAATTTTACGAAATTCTTCTAATTTATGGGCATTTTTACTTGCTAATAATATTTTTTTCATATGTTATAATACTGCTATGAACCTTTCGTTATATTTAGAACAATTATATCATAAGAAATTTAATCTCATTAAAACAAATCGCGGATTATCAAACGACATCTATGAGACCGAATATAATGGCGAAAAATGGGCTGTAAGAGTTGTTAAAAACGATTTAAATAACATTATAGGTAAAGATGAATTAGCGATTTTAAATCTTATTAAAACTACTAATCTTGATGTCGAAGAAATCTACTATGATCCAAATACAAGATTAAGAATCACCAAATGGGTTGATTCTTTAGAATTTAAAGAATATCTCAAACCCGACCGATATGATAAGGCAGTCACTTTGATTAAAGAATTACATACACACGCCTTTAAAGTAGATAAAGTCTTTGATATTTATTCTATGTATCAAGCATTTAAAACCGGTATTAAAAAACCACTAATGAATTATGAAAAGTACGAAATTATTTTTGAACATTATGCACATTTGGATGAACCAAAAATTCTTTGCCATAATGATTTAGTTTCAGGTAATTTCTTATTTGGTAAAGAACGATCATATCTTATTGACTATGAATATGCCGGTATGAATTACGCTCTCTTTGACTTAATGTCTTTTATTACCGAAAATAATATTGATGATGTAAAAATTCGTCATATGATTTATTTAGACTATTTTGGTCACGAACCTAGTAAAACAACAATGCATAAACTTCTAATAATAGAAAATGCCCAAAACTTGCTTTGGGCAGCTTGGGCAAATATGTTATATGATTCGCGTCAAGAAAAAATCTATCTAGAAATCTTTAATGACAAATTTCAACATTTAATAAATGGCATTAATTGCTATACTGTTCAATGATTTTTTGAACAAGTGGATTACGAACGACGTCTTGACCAGTCAACTTAATAACTTTAATACCTTTTATTTTCTTTAAGCGTCGACTCGCATCAAGCAAACCTGATGTTCCATCTTTAAAGTTTAAATCGATTTGAGTTAAATCCCCTGTTACTACCATCTTGGCATTTTGACCTAAACGTGTTAGAAACATTAACATTTGTGATGAAGTGGTGTTTTGGGCTTCATCTAGAATAATAAATGCATCATTTAAGGTACGTCCGCGCATATAAGCAAGCGGAATAATTTCAATCGTTCCACGTTCAACAAGTGTTTCGACTTTTTCTTGACCTAATAATTCATACAATGAATCATATAGAGGCATAAGATATGGATCAACTTTTTCCTTTAAGTCTCCCGGTAAAAAACCTAGCGATTCTCCAGCTTCAACTGCTGGTCGAGTTAAAACAATCTTCTTAACTTCACCACTCTTAAGCGCATTAACAGCGTTTACTACAGCCAAGAAAGTTTTTCCAGTTCCAGCAGGCCCCGAAGCAAAGACAATATCATTTTCCTTAATGGCTTCCATCAATTTAGCTTGACCGAGGGTCTTAATACGAATCGCTTGATT
>JAHHTG010000103.1 GCA_020024765.1 Thomasclavelia sp.
GCCATCAACAACGCCTTCACTGCTGCTAATGATATCGCCAGGCATCTCGATGAAGAGCGTGTAAGTCAAACCGAGTGATTGTAAATCTACATTTTCATCACTGCCAAAGCTAATCATATCAAAGAATAAGTCTTCACTTAATTCATTTTTTAATTTAAATGTAATAACATTGTGCAGTTTATCCGCTTCAATCGAAATATTTGTCTTATCGGTTACTGGTGTTTTCTCAACGACGTATTCAAATCCGATATATTCAATGTCGTTATGAGTTTCGCTGATTTCGGTAATGCGATTTTCATCCTCAATGTCAAACTGCTTGGCGATTAAAGAACGACATTCGTCGACATTAAGATTTGCTTTTTCAAATATATCTTTCTCCATGATAACTTTTATATAGGAAGAATAATCGCCATCTGGATAGATTTTAACGTTATTAGTAATCTGAGCACAACCACTTAAGGCTAGGCACAAGATTAATGATAAAAAGACCATTCCATAGTGTCTGATTTTTTTCATACTCATATTATAATATGAACGATGGCCTTGCGCAAATGTCCCTATATGCTAAAATGATATTTGTATGAAAGCAAAGCCAAGAAGACGTCGATTAAATATTCAGCATCTAGTGATTGTCATTGTCATTTTCCTATGCATGATTAGCACGGTTGTGGGTGGTGGTTATTTATTATTCAAAGTCTTATTTAGTAATAGAAAAGAAATTATTGCTGATATTTACAATCCGAATCAACTTCTTAAAATGAGCATTGATATCTCGACTGATAAATATCTTTTATCAAGAATGACTGTTGAAGGTAATTACATAGTCTACGCCAATCGCGAAGATGAAAAAATTTATCCAGCATCTCTAACAAAGTTAATGACTTTAAAAGTGGCCACAGATTATATTTCTGATTATGATGAAATGATGACCGTGAATTGGCGTGATTTAGAAGGTTTATTGGAAAATGATGCTTCAGTTCTTGGCTTGCAAGTCAATGATGAAATCTCGTTGTTAAATATTCTCTATGGTTTAATTTTACCTTCGGGTGCTGATTGTGCGAATTTAATTAATAGATATTTTAGTTCGCATGATTTTGATTTATTAACTTTAATGAATCAAACAGCTCAAGAGTTAGGCATGAAAAATACCCATTTCAGCAATACATCAGGATTGTATGATGAGAATAACTATACAACGTTATACGATTTAAATTTGCTTGGTGTTTCTTTAATGAATAATCAGGTTGCACGAACAATTCTTGAAACATATTATCGCGAAGATGATGGTTATATGTTTAGAAGTACAGCGCGAAATTATGAAACACGTTTTACAGAAGGCTCTGCAAAGATTCTTGGTGGTAAAACAGGTTATATTCCGGAATCGGATTATAACTATTTTGCAATCATTAAAGATTCACAAGGCCAAATCTCTTTATTGTTTTTAAGTGGTTGCAAAGATGTAAATGAAGACAATCGTAATCCGCATTTTGAAGATGCATTAAAAATTTTGAAGTATTATTTTGATTAGGTAGATAAAATGAATGTATTAGTGACAAAACAAGACTTAGTAACTTTCTTTAAAGAAATTGGTGTTGAGAGTGGGATGATTCTCGAAGTTCATGCTTCTTTAAAAAAGTTTGGCTATATTTTAGGTGGTGCTCAAACCTTTGTGGACGCGCTTTTAGAGGTTTTAGGATATAATGGTACCTTAATTATGGCTATGCAATGCCAAGAAAATAGTGAACCAAGTTATTTTGAACATCTTGATTTTGAAAACCATCGTAAATATCGTAATAATTTCCCGGCCTTTAATCCTAGGAATAGCGAAAGTTATCAAATGGGATTAGTACTTGAAAATTTAAGACGTCGTGATAAAGCAGTTTTTTCAAGCCATCCGAATTTGGGTTTTGTGGCGATTGGCAAGTATGCTAAATTGTTATGCAATCACCAAAAACTTGATTTTGGCCTTGATGAATTATCACCATTAGGTCGCTTATATGAATTAAAAGCATATTGTCTATTAGCTGGTGTAGATTACCAAAATATGACATCTTTACATTTAAGTGAATATAAGTCGGAATCGAAACCGATTATATTAAATGGTGCGGCAATTTATGAAAATGGTGAACGTCGTTGGCGAAAATACATGGATCTTGATTTAGATAATCAAGAATTTAATGAGATTGGCAAGATTATGGAACAACGTCATCTTGTGACTTTGAAAAACCTCAATGAAGCTGAATGTAAATTGTTACGTGTTGATATGGCCGTTGAACAAGGCATTCATTACTTTAGTGAAAAATTTAAAGATTATCGTTAAAAACAGGCATCAATTGATGCCTGTTTATTTGTATACAATAAAACCCCCGGATAGTCCGGGGGTCAGTTTTAAGCTTTAGCGAA
>JAHHTG010000104.1 GCA_020024765.1 Thomasclavelia sp.
TGCATAAAAAATACCCTCCTTACTGGTTTGTCCAGTAAAGAGGGTACATATCAAAGAAATGCAGCTTGCCGAAGCACATAACTATTAATATTAAAGAAAACCCCTATATAGCCAGATAAACGACTAAATAGGGGTTTTAAAATTCACCGTTTTAATTATTCTTTTGTGAACTTGCCATAAGTTTCGTAAGTACGTTTTTCATTTTCAATGACTGTTTTACTTGGAATATAAGTTTCAACTTCATAAATATTTTTGTGAAGTTCGCTAACCATTTCGGAGTAGCTTCGTACTAGATAACCGCCAAGTCCAGGGCAGTTTTGAATATCGTTATACTCACCACTTGGGGCTTTGAAAGTTTCGATACTTGATAAGTCAAATGTTAAGAGGGAAGTTAGATAACTTTTGATATCCTCATTAGTTAGATTTGTAGTGACATAAGGCATCATTTCGTTAACAATATTTAAGAGTTCGCTAACACTTTGATTTTTGAGTTTTGAAATAATTGCGTTAATGGCGTTGTTTTGGCGTTCCATGCGAACAAAATCACTGTCTAATGAACGAATACGACAGTAACTCATTGTGTCATATCCATTTAAAGTATTGAGACCTGCACGATGACCATTGCCTAAGATGTTCGCTTCGGCACTTGTTAACTCAACTTCAATACCTCCGATTAAGTCAACCATTTGACGGACAGCGTTCATACTGAAAGTTGCATACTGGGTAATGTCTAAATCGAAGTTGTAGTTTATAGTTTTAACAGCTAATTCAGGACCTCCAAACCAATAGGCCCAGTTGAGATGACCGTATTTTTGATAGTCACCTGGAATATAAACTACGACATCACGTTCAAGCGATGTGATTTTAATTTTTTTAGTATCAAAATCAAGTGAGATAATTTTCATTGCATCGCTGCGTTCTTCGCCGTTGCTACTATTACTGCTTGAGGCATTATCGGCGCCAAAGAGTGCAACATTAATGACATTATGTTTCTTTTTGGCCTCTAAGACTTCGGGGTTTATTTCGGCTTCTTCTTGTTTAATGACTTCTTGGTGATTCATATTGTTAAGAACTGAATCGATTGATTTATTTAGGATAAAGACACCACTGCCAATTAGAATCAGTAAAATGGCAATGATAGTGAGATATATTTTCTTATGTTTTTTCATTTCAACATTCTCCTACAATTTACATACTAGTGTATTATAATGCTTTTTAATAGTTTGTGTCATTAGGTTTTGATTATTACCAAGGTTTTAAAGGTATATAACTCTTAATGCATATAACATAAATATTAAGAGCGATCATCATTATTTGATAGTTAATGAGTTGTCTAAGATACCGATATAAAGTATAATCAATAAGTAAAAATGTCGTTGTTGCGTAGAAGGAGATCTGTGTGATTGGATTATATGATATTCACACCCACTTTATTCCAAATGTCGATGATGGTTCTTCAAGCATGGAAGAAACCATCCAACTTTTAAATAAGGAATATAATGAAGGTGTCCGTACAATTTATTTAACTTCGCATTATCGCAAAGGGATGTTTGAACCGGATGTAAAGTTTTTAGTAAGCCAATACAAGAAAGTTCGTATTGAAGCTGCAAAGATTGCGCCAGATTTAAGAGTTTTGATTGGCTGTGAGTTTCATGCCAATATGGACATGATTGATACGCTAAATCGCATTCAAAGGCCGACGATGGGCATGGGAAGAGCAGTACTTGTTGAGTTTTCAGATCGTTGGAATTATGAAGCAATTAAAGAACGTTGTTACGCATTACTAAGCAATGGTTATGATCCGATTATTGCACACATTGAGCGTTATTCGGCTTTACTTAACCACTTAGATCGCGTTGAAGAACTGGTTAATATGGGTGCTTATATTCAAATTAATGCTGATAGTTTTTTAGGCATTCATGGTTTGAAAATTAAAATGTTTGCGAATAAAGTAATGAAACACGACTTATTGCATTTTGTGGCGAGCGATGGTCACAATATGACAAATCGTAAGCCAAACATAGGTCCATGTGTTGAATATATTGAAAAGAAAATGGGTACAGCATATGTTAAAAAAATTTTTATAGATAATCCGTATCGGATTATTGAATTAAATAAGAAAACGGGGGAATAGTATGGAAGAAAATCAATCAGTTGATGAAATGGAAATTGACCTAAAAGAAATATTCTTTTTACTGCTTTCTAAAGCTGGGTCGATTATTTTAGTTGGATTAATTTGTGCATTACTTGCAATTATTGGTACAAAGACTTTAATTAAACCAACTTATCAATCAGTCACTAAGATGTATGTTTTATCTAAACAAAATGTTGATTCTTTGAC
>JAHHTG010000105.1 GCA_020024765.1 Thomasclavelia sp.
CTAATTGACTGTCTGAAAACCCTAATAGACCTCAATTAACAATTTGTTCTTTACTAACAGCTCCTCATCCACCAAATTGTGGATCAAAGACAAAATACATAATGAAGATTCCAATTGCAATTGTGAACAATCATGCAATATTAGAAGATAATAAAAATAAAATTATTCTTCTAATGTTTTCATATATAGATCTTCCAAGTTTAACAGCTTCTACAATTGTTGAGAAATTGTCATCTGTTAAAATCATGTCTGCAGCACCTTTAGAAACATCGGTTCCTGTTATTCCCATTGCACAACCAATGTCTGCAGCTTTTAAAGCAGGTGCATCGTTTACTCCATCACCAGTCATTGATACTACTTGATCTTTTGATTGTCAAGCATTAACAATTCTAATTTTATTTTCAGGGCTTACCCTAGCATATACAGAAATATGTTCAATGTTAGCAGATAATTCTTCATCTGTCATTTTGTCTAAATCAGTTCCAGTAATTGCTAAATCACCTTCTTGATAGATGTGTAAATCTTTAGCAATAGCAACTGCTGTGTTTAAATGGTCTCCTGTTATCATAACTGGTTTGATTCCAGCACTTAAACATTCTTTGATAGATAGTTTAACTTCTTCTCGTGGAGGATCAATCATTCCTATTAATCCAATAAAAGTTAAATCCTTTTCTATTTTATTAGAATCTAATTCCTTAGGGACACTTGTTAGTTGTTTAATTCCAACAGCAAGCACTCTGTTAGCATTGTCACTTCATAAATTGTTGATAACTTTAGCATCTTTTAAAGTTGAAGATGATTTACATCTACTTAATAAAACATCTGGTGCTCCCTTAACTACTGCATAAAGTTTTCCATCAATTTTATTAATTGTAGTCATTAACTTTCGATCTGAATCAAAAGGGATATCGGCTAATCTTTTATATTCTTCATCTCATTTTTTGTCAGAATATCCTTTTTGCAATGCAAGATCAACAATTGCAAGTTCTGTTGGATCTCCAATTCTACTTTCATTACCTTCTTCTTCACTAACAACACAATCTGTACAAAGAGTTGCATATCTTAATAGTTCAAATTGCTTTCTAGATAACTTATCAATTTTTGATAAATCTTGTTCTTTTTCTCCAGGAACATACATTTTAACAATGGTCATTTTATTCATTGTTAATGTTCCAGTTTTATCTGAACAAATAACTGCTGTAGAACCTAATGTTTCAACAGAAGTTAATTTCTTAATTAACCCATTTTGTTTTGCCATCTTGTTAACACCAGCGGCTAGTACAACATTAACTACTGCATTTAATCCTTCAGGAACAGCAGCTGCTGCTACAGAAACTGCTAAAATAATTGATGGAGTTAATGCATCAATTCCATTTTCAATTACACCTTCTAGGACAAATAAAACAAAAATGAATGTGATTAAAGTCAAAGTAATACCGATGTAACCAATCACTTTACCCAAGTTATGTAGTTTAAGTTGTAGTGGTGACATCATTTCTTTTTTATTTTTTAATAATGTTGCAATCTTTCCAATTTCTGTTAAAGATCCAATTTTGGTTACAATTGCTGTTGCTCTACCATTAACAACATTACAATTAGCAAAGATTTCATCAATTCTTTCACCAATAGGATTATTTGAAACAGAACTTAAATCTTTTGTAGGAATTTTATCAATTGGTAAAGATTCCCCTGTTAAAATAGATTCAATTACTTTTAAATTACTAGCTTCTAAAATCTTTGCATCAGCTGGGATAACATCACCAGCTTCAACAACAATAATGTCTCCAATCGTTAAACTATTGGAATCAACCATGATTAATTGTCCATCTCTTAATACCTTTGCTTTTAAAGATGACATCTTTTGCAATGCTTCTATTGCATTATTGGACTTTTGCTCTTGTCATGCCCCAAACAAAGCATTGATAAAGACTATTAGTAACAGAATCGCTGATTGAACATAATTTAATACAATAGCAATAGGAAAATCATTGGTAAAATATTTTTCTTGATTATTAACTAATGTGACATGTTCATAAATTGATAATGATAAAGCGATTATCCCTGAAACAAATAACAATAAAGACATTAGTTCACATAATTGAGATACAAACAATTGAAAAAAATTCTTTCTTTTTTGTTTCTCAATTTCATTTAATCCAAAAACTTTTTGTCTTTTAACTACTTCTGATTCAGATAGACCTTTTAAGGTATCTGTATTCAAGTATTCAGAATTTAAAATGCAGGCAATATTCTCGTTACTTTTGGTCTCACCCTTCATTTTAGCTCCTTAAAATAATTAAAAATATTATAGCACACTCATAAC
>JAHHTG010000106.1 GCA_020024765.1 Thomasclavelia sp.
TCGTAACTTTGGCTGAAGAAGAAATCAATCCAGAGACATTTGAAATGATTGATGAAAATAAACCTTGGAAGACTTATAAAATAGAAAAAGGTTATACTGTTGAACCATTATTAGTTCCAATTTTTAGAAATGGTGAATTAGTTTATAATACGCCTACGTTAGAAGAAATTATCGATTATACAACTTTGCAACAAAGTTATATTATGGAAGAAGAGAAACGTTTTGCGTTCCCACATGAACATTATGTTGATTTAAGTGTTAATTTATACGATTTAAAGATGAAGATGTTGAAGGAGAACAATCAATAGATGTTTGCAATCTATATTGGCAGTTTTAATCCAATCACAAAGGCTCATTTAAGCATTGCACAGGCAAGTTTAACATTTGCTGATAAATGCATTTTTGTGCCGGTTTCAGACTTATATGCAAAACCTAGTTTACAAGTTAAGGCTGAAGATCGTTTAAATATGATCAAATGTGCGATTCAAGATGAACCACGTTTTGAAGTGAATGATATTGAGATTAAAGTTGCCGAAGCAACTAAACATCAAAACAAAAGTCTCGAGACATTGAGAATGCTGAAAGCCGAATATCAAGAAGATTTGGCGTTTATGATTGGGGCGGATAATCTTCTACAAATTAAAACTTGGTATCATTACCAAGAATTGCTTAAAGAATTCCAAGTGATTGTAATTTCACGAGATTGTAACCTTGTTTCGAAGATTATTGAAAAAGATGCTGAACTTAAGGAATTATTATCATTGGCAATCTTATTAGATGATATCAATATCGATATCAGTTCAGAAAAGGTTAGAACAGCTGTGGCTAACCAACAATCGATTGATGAATATGTCACACCGATTGTCAAAAAATATATAGAAGTACATGAATTATATGGAGGAAAATAGATGGCATTGAAAATTGCTTTAGCACAATTACGCATTCAAAAAGGGCAAATTACCAACAATCTTAGTCAAATCGAAGAGATTTGCTTAAAGGCTTGTGAAGACAACGCTGATGTCTTGGTTTTGCCTAGCATGTGTTTATGCGGTTATGAGTTAGGCGACGATTGGCATGATTATAGCTTGGTTAGCGAACTTGAACGTTATAATGACTATTTAAAATCCTTATCTACAACAGTCAACTTAGTTTGGGGCAATGTTTACCTAGAAGATGGTATTTTATATGATGGGTTATTCTATGCTAGTAATGGTGTAATGATTTGCAAACGTGCGAAAAAAGTTTTTACACCACATAATATTTATCAAGAAGAACGTTATTTTAAACGTTGCCATGCTCCGATCGAAAGTTTTGATATCAATGGCACGAGTTTTGCGCTTGTTGCTCTTGAAGAAATTTTTGATGATGCAGTTTTCAAAGAAATCATGGACATTAATCCACAACAATTAATTGTTCTAGGTCATAAATATTGGACAAGAGAATGCGAAAATTGTGTTGATGTTCGCATTAAAGAATTGTCAAAACAATATTTAATGCCAACGATTAACTATGTGAATAGTGTTGGTATGCAAAATATTGGCAAGAGCATTGTGATGTATGATGGTAAGTCAGCTGTTTATGAAGATGGTAATCGTGTTTTAACTTTGAGTGACGATTTCCAACCCGATTATTCATTAAATACCAATTGTGATCATCAAGTTAAACCAAATCGTTTTAAGTTATTAACATGTCTTGTTAATATGATTCAATATTTTGATGAAGAGGTACTTCCTAAAGGCTCAAAATGGATTATTGGTTTATCCGGTGGACTTGATAGTAGTATTAATGCCGCACTTATGAAACTAGCTTTAGGTAGTGATAAGATTATTGCCTATAATTTAGCGAGTCAATACAACAGTGATGAAACTAAAGATAATGCTCGAATTTTAGCAAAGAAATTAAAGATTGAACTTCGTGATGGTTCGATTAGTGATTTGTATGACTCGACATTAAAAACGGTCAAAGAATTCAACTATGTTGAAGAACCTAAGACTTTGGTCAAAGAAAATATCCAAGCACGTCTTCGTGGTCATTTATTATCAACATTTGCTCAAATTGAAAATGGTGTTATTATCAACAATGGCAATAAAGTTGAAATTGCTTTGGGTTATGCAACTCTTTATGGTGATACAATCGGTGTTGCGAGTCCACTTGGGGATTTATTAAAGACTGATTTATTTGATTTAGCTCACGATATTAATAATTATTATAATGATGAAATCATTCCG
>JAHHTG010000107.1 GCA_020024765.1 Thomasclavelia sp.
ATCGGAATCCAGAAGAATGATATAGGATACCCACCTGGATACTAGCCAGGAAATTTTACGACCTCGGGCTTATTATTTACATTTGATAGTAATTCTTGTAGAATTATTGAGTATATATAAAGGAAGGTGTAATTATGGAATTCTGGCAAACAGCAATGTACTTTCTAGGTGGTTTAATTGTTGGAGGAGCTTTAGGTTTCTTCTTTACTAAACGTTATATGGAAAAACAATTAAAAGAACATCCACCAGTTAGCGAAAAAATGATTAGAGCAATGTTTATGCAAATGGGTCGTAAACCATCTGAGGCTCAAATTCGCTCAATCATGAAATCAATGGGTCAATAATAATTTGATAGTAAAAAGGGGGCAACCCCTTTTTAATTTTGGAAATTCGGAAATTTGTTGTAGAATAAACTCAAAGGAAAGATAACTATGCTAAATAATCTATTAAAGATTGGTTTAGTCACAATGCTTGCTTTGAGTATGGTTGGCTGCCAAACACAAATTAAAGAACATGATGTACAAGTTGATGAAAAATTCAATTTTTTTGTTGATAGTTTGCCATCGAGAATCTTTGAACCAACTGATTTATCAGTAAATCAACTATTCGTTGATCCTCAAAGTGTTGGGATTGAACCTGGTGTAGCGGAATGGAATGATTATAATTATGAAGATATCGAACTACAGGAAGAACTAAGTGCTACGATTTATGAAGAATTAACGAATTTTGAATATGAATTATTATCGCCCGAAAATCAAGAAACTTATGATATCTTAGCTTACGCTTTTGCTGAGTTGCCTCATGAAGTTGATTCAAAGTTATATTTTTACCTAGATAATAACCCTTTAGGTGAGTATACTGGCATTTACAATGATGTTATTTCTTCATTATATTTTTATAGCATTCGCAATGAGCGAGATATTGAATCTTATTTAAATCTCTTGGATACTCTTGATGAGTATGCGGCAAATCTATTGGAATTTGAAGCTGAACGTCAAGAAGCTGGCTATGGCATGAGTCGCCGTGAAATTGATAATGTTTTAATGATGCTTAACGAGGTTCTTGAAGATGTTGACTTTAATATGATTGTCAAAGATTTTATAAATGATACGAATAAATTAGAAGGTATCGATAAAACTGTTGTTAAAGAAGCACAAAAAGAAGTAGAGATGAATGCTAAAAAACAATTGTTTAATTTTTTTGAGATGCTAAAAGCCGGCATCGAAGAAATTAAACCAAAGTATCAAGAACCTAAACCAATTTCACGATTAGAAGGTGGTAAGGAATACTTTGCAAATATTGTTTATGCTGACAGTGGGTTTGAAGATATGAATGATTATGCAACTTATCTAGATGTAAAACTAGAAGAGTCTTTATTGAAATACGCTTCTTTATTAAATGAAGATTTGGATTTGAGCAAACTCTATAACGGTGAGATTACACTTTATGAAGCTGAATCAATGGATGATGTTTTGGATTATTTGAGAAATGCGATGGCAGAAGATTTTCCTGTAATTCATGATATCGAATATGTTGTTGAAGAATTACCTCCAAGTCTACAAAAACTAATGCCAAATATTGGAGCTTTTTACATGGTTAGTGCTGTCGATGACATTAATGCCGAACAAAGAATTGTTTTAAATGGTGAATATCATCCAACAGATTTCATTACTTTAGCACACGAAGGTTATCCAGGCCATATGTACCAACATATCTACGCTAATAGTTTGAACTTACCTTTAATTAGAAAAATTTTAAGTTTTCAAGACTATGCTGAAGGTTACGCCAATTATGCTCAAAGGATTAGTGTTAAATACGCCGATAATCTTGAAATGGCAGAACTATATACTGCATATGAAAGTTTCTTATATTACTTAATCTTAAGGATTGATTTTACGGTTAACTATTTAGGAGAAGATGCAAGTGATATATTTGAAGAATTCTTTGGCACAGATAAGAATGATATAAAAGACGATGTTTTATATCAACAAGTTATCTTGGCACCAGGATCTTTTATTAATTATTATGTTGCAGGCAGTTTGATTGATGATTTGTATTTAGATGTTTTAGATATAACTGATAACCAAGTGAAGCCCAAAGAATTTCATGAAAGTATTTTAAAACATGGTAGTGTTCCTCTAAAACTCTTAAAAGAGTATGTTTTGGAAGAATATACAGATTAATAAAGTAACACAAATAGGGTTATTTTGTAT
>JAHHTG010000108.1 GCA_020024765.1 Thomasclavelia sp.
TGGTATAAACCCGGAATCTTCATAAAGTTTTGAATTATCTTCATTGGTAAATTCATCAAATCTAAGAAAGCTTCTTCACTTAGTGCCAACGCTTTATCTTGGCTATACCCAAGTTTCATTAAAGAACGATAAGTGACTATAACAGGAAAGATGTTATTTTGAGTATGATGAATGAAAGCTTTGGGTAAATCTCGTTGTTCATTGACAAGTTCTACAAACTCTTTCTCCATCATTTGATTAATCTTTAAATATTCATTTTCTTTTAATAATCTTTGCATCTCTTTTTGTATCTGTTTAAGTCTTCGTGTTTCCATGTAAGTCTCCTTCTTTGCTATATTATAGCACTTAAAGAAAAAGCTAATCGAGTTCACCCGATTAGCTATTCTGACCTTTTAAATTTTTATACAATTATTTATCCATTTTCCATAAACCATGTAAGTTACAGTAAGCATAGATATCAACGATTCCTTCACTATTTTCTAACTTAACTCTTGGTTCAGCTAGTGGATCTAGTTGATAAACACGGTAACTAGTACCATAATCAACAGCAATCCATTCAATATGGTGAGATTCAGTACTTGGATGTAATGCTAATCCAACCACGATATATTTTTGACCATTTTCTTCGATAATAACTGGTTTGTGCTTTTCAACAGCAGCTTCCTTAGTATTTGGAACTAATTCTTGCATTACTTGGCCACAGCACATAACTGGCATTTTATCGTTATTTAAACTCATAACAACATTGCCGCAAATTGAGCATATTTTAAATTGCATAGTATTTCCTCCTGAATTTCTATATATCTAATTATAAAGATATTTGTTTCACATTGCATTAATATTGCAACTATTCAACACTCTTCAATGATTCAACCATTTCAACTTGTTTTAATGTCTTTGACATAAAGACTAGTACAATTGCTGTAAAACACATCGTAATCACGAAACCATAAGCAAACGAAGCAAATCTGATATTTGATCCAAACATCACCATTTCAACATCAATAACACTCATGATAATTGTATGCTCGAGTTTACCAACCGGTGCTCCTACAAGACCTCCGATAATAGTTAAAATAATAATCTCTTCAAAGATATAGTGATTAACTTCTTTATCATTGAAACCTAAAACTTTCAATGTTGCGATTTCTCTTAAACGTTCTGAAATATTAACAGCTGTTAAATTCATAAGTACAACAAAGGCTAATGAACCAGCTGCAAGAATAATAACCATAATGATAAAATCTAAGGCTTGAATCATATTTTCAAATGATTCAATCATCGGCTCAAACGATGTAATTGATACAATTCCATCTTGTGATGCTAAATCAGCCTTTAGAGCTTCACCATCTTGAGCAAGTACAGCGATATATTCATTATGAGCGTTTTCATTGAAGACATCTTCATATAAGTCACGCGACATGAATAGGTGATGTTGGAAATACATTTCACAAATTCCATCAATTTCAACAATTGCTTTAATGCCATTCTTTGATTCAATCGTTAATTCATCGCCGACATGCAAGTCATGAATCTTTGCGAATTTTTCAGAAATGATAACACCATCACCACGAATATCAAGTTCTTCACCTTCTTTTCGCGTTCTTAATTCAACAACACGATCAATTTGACGATCATCAAAGATTTCAACGCTAATTGTCTTATCATCCTCGTCTTCAAAATAAACCTTTGAAACATACTTCATGAATGGTACGACTTGTTCATTATTAGAATCAGAAATTAAAGCATTATAAATTGGTTCTTCATAACGATCATCTTCTAAAGCAACTGTATAATTATATTTATAAATTTCTGAGAAGTTCAATTTAATGACATCAGAAATCGAGTCTTTAATACCATAGCCAGCAACAAGTAAACCTGTACATCCAGCAACGCCAATGACAGTCATGACAAATCTTGATTTATATCTAAAGATATTCCGAACAGTAATCTTTGTAGTAAATGACAAGTGGTTCCAAATAAACGGAATCTTTTCTACCAAGACTTTCTTAGCAGTCTTCGGTGGCTTTGGACGCATTAATTGAGATGGCATTGTCTTCAACTCACGATGAGCTACATAATAAGTCACACCC
>JAHHTG010000109.1 GCA_020024765.1 Thomasclavelia sp.
GATTATAACTATTAGTTTTTTCATTAACAACATATACTGGTTTTTTTATAAAAACATCTTCTCACTTAAAACCATAAAAATTTAGCAAAGAACTAAACAATTTGTCATATTTTAAATCTGCAAAGTTTACAATTTGATAATTTAAAATTTCCACATTCAATAAACAATGTTCAATATATCATCCTAAAGCACTTGCTTTAATTTGACTATTATCAGCAGCATTTGTTAATCCTATTAAGTAATCAATCTCTTTTTTAGAATACTTATTTGAATATTTAATTCAATTTCTTATATCTTTCATAAAATTCACTGATTTATCTTCAATTAAGCTATTCAAATTTAAGTCATTTAATAATTGCACATAATCTAAATGTCAATTATTTAATTCATAGGTAACTTCTTTAAAAAAAGAGTTTTCTGTTACCTTTTTTAAAGTATTCACTCAATATTTATAATCACCATTTTGATTCTTAGCTAACACTAATTGCAATATTCCTGCATTTTCAAATGGTAAAGGTGCATTTAAATTTGCTGGTGCAATTAATTGATCTTGAATATTATCTCAATTATTTACATTGAATTTCTCTGGATATTTTAAAGAAGGATTTCAATTCCCTGCACGATCGCCCACATTCATTTTTACTAAAAAATAACCATTATTATCTCATCCTTTAGGTACAAATTGATTATTTCTTCGAGTTCGTGGTTTAATTTCTGCCATTGTATAAAATTTATGATCTAATAGTCAATGACCATCAATTCATTGTCATTTTAAATCATTATTCACAATATCCCCTCAAACTGCTTCATAATCCCCGTGTGTACCATCTTCATAATACCAATTAGGAATTGTGACAATTGCATACAACATATTATTTTCAAAAGATGATGCAAATATAGGATAGCGACCATATTTACTATCAAATTTAATATCTAATAAATTCAAAGCTGTTTTTCAACTAACATCATCAAAAAAATATAATTCATCTTTGAAATTAAAAAATCTATTTAAATCACCAACTCCAATACCAGAAATTACTTTATCAAATAATTTATAATCCTTCCCATACCCTGGTGTATTCATAACATAGCCACCCAGAGAATCATTCAAATTTTGCTTAATAATTGCTCTCACATTATAATCTACCCCATTAATTGGATTACCAGCAATCCCAGTGAAAGGATCATCTTTAACATAAGGTACTAAATCATTTACATATCATTGATAATCAACTACTTCTTGACCGATAACATTATCTCAATGACTTTGTTTACCATTGTCTAAATACACTAATTCATTGATTGTTCGATTAGTTTTAATATTAAAATACTTAAATCATTTTGGGTCATATTGACTACTTAAAATTAATCTGTCGATAGGTACAGCATTGTAACGATACATCAATCTCACTCATGGGTCTTTAGCTTTAATATTTAAAATAGTAGGATCAACATTTTCTTTAGTATAAATACTATTAGTTTTAGTATTAAATTTAGAAGGAATTAATCTAAAATTCACTAATTTAAATTGTAAATAGTTACGATTAATAAAGTCTTTCCCTATATCATTAATAAAATCATAATTAAAATTACATTGATTACCATCTCAAATAGTAATTTCTCTCACTTGTGCATTTCCTTCACTATCATAATCATTAACTATTTCTGGATTAGCTTCATTCACATAAACATTACACACTAAACTGTAAGATTTTAAACCAGCTAATGCACATTGATATAAATCATATCAATCATAAATCGTTGTATTATTCAACATTTTATTGAAAAATGCTTGTTCTAACTTTGAAAAATTATTTTCTAAAAAAGTTCCAACTCCCTGTGAGAAATCCACAAACTCGTGATTACCACTATATAGTAACTTATTTGCTTTACTTAATAATTCATCATAATCTGGAAAACTTAAAGTCATTATTCTATTAATTAATGCTTCGACATTCAATCTACAATTACTTGGTCAAATATATTTTTGTCATTTATCTGTTTCAAAAATATTTTTTC
>JAHHTG010000011.1 GCA_020024765.1 Thomasclavelia sp.
GCAATGGCTTCTTCAATTTGTCTTAAGAAATCATCTTCGGTATATTCACTTAAATCTTCTTCCTCAGTTGACTCAGTGGGTTCTTCGTTTTCACAAATTTCTTCCATTAAATCAGCGATTTCTGGAACTGTATTTTCTTCTGTAGTCTCAACAGTTTCAACATCCGGTTCATCTGTCACAACTTCTGGTTGAGGTTTAACTTCTGCATCGATGCCACTTAATAAATCTTCTAAATCTTTAATTAGATTTTGACGATATGCATCTTCTTCAGTTTCTTCAACTGTTGATTCTTTACACTCGCATGAACATGGTTCTTCTTGTTCGCATGTGCAAGTATCTTCACAAGAACATGGTTCTTCTTGATCACAAGTATCAGGTTCAACTGCTAATTCAACTGGTTGTTTTTCGTCTTCAGCAACAAAACTATCAACAACTTCTTCAGTGATTGAAGATAATGATGCCACAATTGAGTTTAATTCATCGATTAAATCATCGCTAACATCTTTAGCCATTTCTTCAGCCTTTTCATAATGCTCAGGAATTTCTTCTTTTATTTCATCAAGCTTTTGATCGATAGTTAATTCATTAGCATCTGAATCAAGCAATTCTTTGATTTCTCCAAGAATTTCTTCTTGGCGATCAGTATCTTGCTCAGAATTTGCTTCACTATTTAAATATGACATAATTGATGCAACGACACCAAATAATACGACATGCTTAAATTTCATAGTCCTTCCTCCTAGTTAAAATCAGGATTCCATCTCCGACATTTTCATATAATATTATATCAAAACGTGGGTCTTCTTGCACCTTATCACGAAAATTCTTAATTTTTTTTACAAGTTGACGGGTATTGCGGTTCTTCGTTAATTCAGGATGATCAACCATACCATGGAAAGCAATATTATCAAAAAACATCTTACCGTCCGGTTTTAAATAATCAATGAATTGATTCAAATAATTATAATATTGGCCTTTGGCTGCATCTACAAAGATAAAATCAAATTCTTTGTCAGGAACGTATTCCTTAATTTCTCCGAAATGTAAATGAATTTGATTCTCAAGGCCAGCCTCTTTGACATTAATTTGAGCCTGTTCATACATCTCGGGATTGCGTTCGATGGTATCAATTTGAATTTCACTTGATAATTTTGCCATATTAATGGCGCTATAGCCAATAGCAGTACCAAGCTCTAAAATATCATGATAACCACCATTCTTCACAGTTTCTAATAAAAACTCAAGGCCCCCATCGCGAATAATAGGAACATGGTTCTCACGGGCATATTCTTTAATATCACTCATTATTTTAATAAACCTACCATATAGTCGTGATAACGATCATTCTTAGCTTTCGCTAATTCATAAGTTGCATCTTTGATTGAGAAGTAAACTTTGCATTTAGGCTCAGTGCCACTTGGACGAATCGCAATGAATGAACCGTCTTCAAAGTAATACTTCAAGACATTTGTCACATCAAAACCATTAAGTGGTGTAACAACATCTCCTTCATGGATTTCACGAGTTTGATAATCTTCCCATTTCAGAACTTTATTGTCATCAATTTCGACGATCGGATGGCTGCGTGTTGTATCCATAATTTCTTTTAAACGGATTGCACCATCTTGACCCGGTAATGAAATTGACATTTGAGAATCATAATACGCGCCAAGTCTTGCATAAATATCTTCAATTACATCTTGCAATGTCTTGTCGAATTGGCGGTAATACGCACATGCTTCAGCTAGCATTACACAAGCTTGCGTTGCATCTTTATCACGAACGAAAGGTTTAATTAATGAACCATAAGACTCTTCATAACCAAAGACATAATTCTTTTCATGAGTCTTTTCATATTTAGCTACTTTGTCGCCGATATATTTGAAACCAGTTAATGTTTTTTCTGTTTCAACACCAAATGAAGAAGCAACAGTTTCACCAATATCGCTTGTTACAATTGTATTAAACATAACTGGATGATCTGGCAATAAATTCTTTTCTTTTGATGCATGTAAAATATATTCAAGTAATAGTGCACCAGTTTGGTTACCATTAAGGATAATATATTGTCCATTATGCAAAACACCAACACCCATGCGATCGCCATCTGGGTCACAAACTAAAATTAATTCAGCTTTAACTTTTTCGGCCAATTTTATAACTTCTTCATAAGCTGCTAATTCTTCCGGATTAGGTGTCTTAGTTGCACCAAATGTTGGATCAGGAACACATTGTTTTTCAACTACTTCAACATCATAACCGGCCTCTTTTAAACAATCACGTACTGGCCAGTTACTAGCGCCATGTTCTGGTGAAAAAGCAATCTTAAAATCTTTAGGTAAATCTGGATTAATCCGAATTCCTAAAACTTCATCATAATAAGCACGGTCAATATCCTTATCCACCTCATGAATTAAGCCTTTCTTATCTTCGGTTACATTTGGTTTAATAGCCAAGACATCATCAAGTTCATCAATCTTATCAATTACTTTTTGAGCTAATTCTGGGATTAATTGGCAACCATTTTGATCATATAATTTATAACCATTATATTCTTTAGGATTATGAGAAGCGGTAATCATAATACCACCATCACAATGATAATGACGCACCATAAACGACAATTCTGGTGTAGGTCTTAGCGATGAGGCAACATATGATTCAATATCATAAGTGGCTAGAAGATTTGCACAGTCATAAGCAAATTCGCGAGAGTACTTACGGTTATCATAGGAAATTGCAACCTTAGGGTTTGAACTGATTTCTTTTAAATAATTAATGAAGCCCATTGTTGCCTTACGGATGGTATGAATATTGATACGATTTGTACCAGGACCCATTAGTCCGCGCATACCAGCGGTTTGGAATTTAACATCAGTATAGAAACAATCTTCAATTGCCTTTTCATCAAGCTGCTTAAGTTCAGTTCTTAATGTTTCATCTAAATCTGGATGATTAATCCAATATTCATATTTTTCTCGATACATAAATTTATCCTCCAATACAAAAATAAGGAAGATTCTATCTCCCTTGTTTCTTATTTATTAACCAATAACTTTTTGAGTTCTTAAAACTTCTTCGATAGTTTGGATAGCTTCATCTTCATCATCACCTTCGGCAACGATAGTGATTTCTGATTGTGTAGGTATACCTAAGGACATAACACCCATGATTGATTTCATGTTGACAGTTCTTTCTTTGTAGCTAACGTTGACGTCACTACTGAATTTACTAGCCACATTAACTGCGACTGTAGCAGGACGTGCGTGTAATCCAACTGGATCGATTACTACGACTTTAGTTTCTTTCATTCTAGCCTCCTGTTATTTTATATATACTCTACAATTATTTTAATATAATCAAGTTATTAATTCAATTAAAAATAAAAGCGGTTACATTCTCAAAATGCTTATTTATGGTAAGTTTCGTGATGAAGAATTTTAAAGGCACGATAGATTTGTTCAAGCAAAATTAGTCTTGTCATTTGATGTAAAAAAGTCATCGGTGAAAGTTTAAGTGATGCATTTGCACGCTTTAAAACATCTTCGTGAATGCCGAGTGAACCACCAATCACAAACACAATATTATTTGAGCGATTAACCAAATTATCAATCTTCTCACTAAAGGCAATAGAATCCATCATTTCGCCTTTTAAATCAAGACAAATTACATAATCATTCGCTTCGATTTTGTTTAAAATACGTTCGCCTTCTTTTTGTTTAATATTATCACTTGAATTATTTGCATTAATGGTTTCATCCTTAACCTCAATAATTTCTAATTTTTGGTAGTGATTGATTCTTTTTACGTAATCATCAATTAAAGCCATCATATGCTTATCTTTGATTTTCCCAGGAGCGATAATTTTAATCATTGCTAATCATTCCTTCAAACGTCATTTCAACACCTTGTCTTAAAACTTCAACTGTTAGTTTATCTGTAACGGCATATTCCATCTCAGTATATTTATCTAAAGTGTCAACTTTCTGGCCATTGATGCGAGTAATGATATCACCTTCTTTAATACCGATGAAATTACCGACAAATTCACTTCTAACACTGCCGACATACAAACCATCAACAATATCTAAATCGATATTTAGATTATTCTTTTGATAGTTCATTAGTTTATTAATCTCAAAGACTTTTAAACCTAAATTTACTTTATGAGCTTTGCCATCTTTAATGATTTGATTGGCAACAAGTTTCATTTCATTAACTGGTAAACTAAAACTCATGCCATCACTATCTTTAGTGTTCAAAGCCGTTGTATTTAAGCCGACCATTTCGCCACTTTGGTTGCATAATGGTCCGCCACTATTGCCTTCATTCAAAGTAATGTCGCTTTGAATCATCTTGATAAAATATAATTGATTATCAATATTCATATCCATGATGCGTGAATTAGTGCTGACTAGACCTAAAGATACTGAACCACGATAGTCTAAACTAATTGGATTACCAAAAGCCAAAACATATTCACCTGTTTTTAATAAAGATGAATCGCCTAATTTAATCGGTGTAACACTGTATTTGCATTTGACCTTTAATACTGCAACATCAGTATAAACATCGTAACCCACTACTTCCGCTTGTAAACCCATCAAATTGTCAAGAACCACTTGAATAATGTTGCCATTTTCAATGGCATGATAATTTGTCACAACATAAACATCTTCGTCATCTTGAGCATAGATGACACCAGTTGCATATTCACCATCTTTTTTTATGGTTACAATCGAACTTTGAATCTTACCCGAAATTTCAGTTAAATCTGTACTAAAACCATCGACATGATTTTCGATGATTGAAGTTTCGCGTTCGTCTGTCGTTATGTTCGAGAGATTATTGACTTGAACTGTCAAAATAAAAACCCAAACAGCTAAGACGGCAATGATAATCTTATATAATCTTTCCATATTATTCCTATCTATAAGGGATGGCATTACAATTCATAAATTCACATGGATTGTGCTTAACACCATCAACTCGAATTTCAAAATGGACGTGTGGGCCAGTTGCAAAACCAGTCATACCGATTTGGCCAATGACATCGCCCTTTAACACAGTGTCACCGACTTTAAGCTCTGATCGTTTATTAAGGTGGCCGTAGTATGTTTGGAAACCATTATTATGATCAATAATAATATAGTTACCACTGATATCATCATAACTATTTGTGATGATGGTACCATTATCAGCTGCATAGCAACTGTCGTAACGAACATACATATTTTGAAGGTCAATCGCTTGGTGACCAAAGTAACAATACCAGCCACAAGTAATTGATGGGTTTTCAATTGGCCAACGGAATTTACCAGTACCAACGTTTGGTTTTTGAAGTACACCAACTCGAATAATACCTTGGATTGGTTGGATAACCATTGATGAAGATTTTTCTTCACCTTTAACCAAAACTCCATTTACCCAAGTTTCTTCGTATAAAGAATACTTTTGGCCAGCTTCTTCGTTTTGGACAATTTCAACACTACCTTCAAATAGTTCTTTCGATTCAATATAAATGGCTGTTTCAGGATAAGCTTCTTCAAGCGCTAAACGTTCCTTAGTAACCACGACCGTAATTGGTGAATCAAAATATGTAACATTTAATTTCATGCCTGGTTCAAGAATTTGATCCACGGAATGAATTTTATCAGGGTTAAGCATCATGATTTGTGCTGGCGATAGGTCACCGTTATTGAAACCTACACCTTGCAGCGTTTCTCCCTCTTTAACCTCATAATAACGACGTTCTGTGTTTTCACCAAAGCATAAGAAATCTAAGATTTCTTTTTCTTCAGTCATAATTTTTTCGGGAATTGCAACCCCACGATGGGTAGTGATATTTTCTTGAACACGGAATCCAATAGATTGTGTACCTGGTTCCTTTAGATCTTCACGTTCATTACTCTTGGTTAATGCACGAAGTTCTTCTTTGGAAATAAAATTCTCTAGAAATGTTTCTTTAGCATTATTGAATTTTTCGATATCATCAACATAGATAGTGGCATAAATACCTTCATCAGTTGAGAAATCGATAACGTTGACTTCAATCCCTAAACCATCATTTTTCTTTAGATAATTTAGAATTTTATCATCGACATTTTCAACAATATAGTAAGCTTGTTCCTCGGTGACATAGACATCTTCACCAAAAGACATACTTGTCCCCGGAAATTGTTTAGCATATTCACTTTCATAGATGTCTTGAATATCTTCATACATCTTATGAATGTCGCTAATAACGCCTAATAAATGACCTTTTTCATAAATTTTATAGTAACTGCGCGCATCCTTTGTATATTCCAAAATTTCTTGATCAATAATTGATTGTTCAGCATTTTGGTTAACGGCAAAAACCACATCGTTATCAAACCATGCGGTACCAAAGACAATGCCTGCACTAAGTAATGCGCAGAAAATAATTCCAACAATATTTTTCAAAGCGACCTCTACATATTCTTATAGCCATAGAAAGCATTGAGTTCTCTTTCGAATACAAGCTTAACCATGCCAGTCGGACCATTACGATGCTTAGCTAGATTTAATTCAACTTCTTCAGTTGGTTGACGTTCTTCGTCATCCTTGCGGTTATAGTATTCATCACGATAGATAAACATAACTAAGTCGGCATCTTGTTCAATTGAACCTGATTCTCTTAAGTCTGACAACATCGGACGTTTATCATCACGTTTTTCAACACTACGCGATAATTGAGATAACGCAATAACCGGAACATCAATTTCACGAGCTAAAGCCTTTAAATTACGGGAGATTTCTGATACTTCTTGTTGACGAGATTCAACACGGCCAGCTCCACGAATTAATTGGATATAGTCGATGATAATTAACGAAATTTCTGTGTCACGTTTTAGTGTACGGCACTTCGCAAAGATATCATTAATCTTTACGCCTGGTGTATCATCGATATAAATACTTTGTTTGCGAAGTTCACTGATGGCTTCATTAACTCTTGACCAGTCATCATTATCAAGTTTTCCGGTCCTTAGTTTTTGACCAGGAACGCGAGATTTAGCACTTAGCATTCTTGTTGCAAGTTGTTCAGCTGGCATTTCAAGCGAGAAAATCGCAACTGCACCTTGAGCCACGCTTGCTGCATTTAACGCAAAATTAAGAGCTAAAGCTGTTTTACCAACTGATGGACGGGCCGCTAAGATAATAAAATCACCTTTTTGGAAGCCTGTTGTCATGCGATCTAAATCACTATATAGTGAACGAACACCTGTAATCGCATCACCTTGTTCAGAAATTCTTTGAATCTTTGCAAGTGCTTCATTAAAGACGTCACCGCCTTTTTTGAAGTCAGACATTGCACGACTACGTGTAATATTTAAAATACTTTGTTCGGCCTGATCGAGTAAGTCACCAATTTCAAGATTACTCATATAAGCGTCTTCTGCAATCTTGTTTGAGACATTAATCATTTGCCGAGCATAAGATTTATTCTTAAGAATTTGAATGTAATCTTTCGTGTTAACGTTGGAAATTGTGGAATTAATTAAATGTGTAATAAATTCCGTACCTCCAAACGAGTCAAAGACATTCAATGCTTTTAAACGTGCAATCAACGATACTTGGTCAACTGTTTCTTTACGTTCGTACATCGAACTCATAACACTATAGATTTTACGATGCTTTTCATAATAAAAATCATCTTTCAAAAGCCCCGACTCGACAGTTTCTCTTACTGCATCGGGATATAGGATCATATTTCCTAATAGTGATTCTTCAGCTTCTAAGCTGCAAGGCATCGCACGTTCGCTCATCTTTTACTCCTTTAATAAAACTTTAATAGTACCAATTACTTGGCCAGCAGAACCTTTATATAGTTCAATCTTTACATTGCTATAGCCTAATTGAGTGATTGGCTCTTTATCAATCATCTTACGTTTATCGATGATAATGTCTTTCTTTCTTAAAGCTTCTTGTAGGTGCTTAGTTGAAATTGAATTGAACACCACACCATTCTTGGCATTAACTTTGAATTCAAAAGTCATACCTTCAAGTTTAGTTTTTAAAGCTTCGGCTTCAGCTTTTAAATTGGCTTGACGTTCAGCTTCATTTTCATTTTGTTTAGCTAAAACTTTCATACTATCAGCACTAGCTTGGACAGCTAAGCCTTTAGCGATTAGAAAGTTACGAGCATATCCGTCGCTAACTTCCTTGACGTCGCCCTTTTTACCGACTTTTTTTACATCAGCTAATAAAATAACTTTCATCTTATACTCCTTTTATATATTCATTTAATTTTTCAATTAATTGTGCTTTTAATTCTTCGACATTGCCATTTTTATATTGGCCACCAGCTGCTGTCATATGGCCACCACCATGCATTTTTTCCATGACAACTTGCACATTAAAGCCACCTTTTGATCTAGCACTAATGGCAACTTCATTATCAGTAACTGGCGCAATGACAAATACCGCTTTCACACCACGTGTTTGCAACATGCTATCGCTAGCTTGTGACATAACCGAACGTGGATATAAACCATTTTCAACGGCCGCAATAATTATGCCATTACTATATAATTTCGAATTATCAATAATTTGCGAACGTTTCATGATCATCTCATAAGGTTCTTCATTCAACTCTTCAACAAGCGCTGGATCAGCACCATATTGTCTTAAGTTACGGCAAACATCAAATGTTCTAGCTCCCGTTCTAACACGGAAACGATTTGTATCAATTAAGATACCTAAATACATAATATTAGCTTCAATTGGGCTAATATCAACACGTGAAGCAAGATATGGCAAGAACTCAGTTGTCAATTCACAAGCTGAAGAAGCGCTAGCTTCAACATAAACCAAAATTGCTTCAACATCTAAATCAGCTTTACGACGGTGATGGTCGATGATGATTACACGCTTAGCACGTGCCAATAATTCTTGACCATTGGATTGAGCCGCACTATGGTGATCAACCATGATAACTAATGTATCGTCTTCTAAATGGTTAATTGCTTCATTAATAGTTACAAAATGATGACGTTCTTCAAGTTCTTCTTTATAACGTTCTAGAACATTTGCAATCATTGGTTCTACACCACCTGTTTTAGTAATAATAATTGTATCTTTCTTAAAACTTTGGGCAATGGCCGACATACACAATGCACTACCAATACAGTCTGCATCAGCATCTTGGTGGCCACAAATAATAACATTAGAAGAACGTTGAATCAAATCCTTGATTGAGTTTGTCATAACACGAACTCGAACTTTTGAAGACTTTTCACGGGCTTCACTCGATCCACCGTAATAGATGACATCTTCATTTTGTTTACGAACAACAACTTGGTCGCCACCTCTAGTTTGGGCTAAATCTAACAAGTTTGAAACCATACTATCAAGCACCGCAAAATCATTGCTACCACGTGCAAAAGCCATTGATAAAGTAATTGGTAATTCTGCTTTTTTCGATTCCTTACGAACCGTATTAATGATACTAAAACGGTCTTCTGCTAAATCCGCAAAAATCCTTTCGTTAAGAATCAAAAATAAACGATTATTTCTCAATGTCTTATAGACAACGTTATATTTTTTAAAATATTCAATAACAGGCGATTTCAATTCAGTATTAATTGTCGAAATATCTTCTTCAGATTCAGCAACCACATCATAGTTATCGAAATTAACTAGACCAAAAACCAGTTCTTCATCCTTATATTTCTTTTCGAGATTATATTGAATTGTAATATCTTTGAATAATAAGACAGAACTATTTTCCTTCTTATAGATTTCGTATGTATGATCATTTTCAAGAGTTGCAATAACACTATCGCGGTCCCCAACTAGTAATTCTTGAAGTTCAGGAATCCAACTTAAAAGTTTTTCATTACGAGCATTGATATTATAATTTGCAAACATGTTTGACATGTAAGTAATCTCATAATCTTCGTCATAGTAAACAATACCAATATTGGAAAGCTTTAAAGCTGATTGCACAGAAGACTTCAAGGTATCTTCGACATGGTTATCAGCTTCGGATTGCCATTTATCCAAGAAATAGAACACAGCCACAACGACCATGAACAAAACGGCATATACAAATAAGCCCAATAAAATATCAAAGTCGAAGGCAACTTTTAAAATAATTAAACAAATGCCTACACATGTTAAGATACTACCAATAATGAATTTAAAACGTACCTGTTTATCCAAGATTATCGACTCCTTTGTCTATCTAAATAATGTTGAAGAGGACCGGTTACATATAAGAAACCGATAATCGTCAACACAAATAATGAAACCGGGAATAGTAATATAATTAAGATTGCTAAAAAAATCCCGATATTTTTTCTCAAAACTATCATACCATATAACATGACAAACACATAACCTTCTACAACCAAGAGTAGACAAGCAATGAATGCCACACTCATTAATAGGAACAAGATTGTATCGTTAATTTCAAATTTGAATGCAATTATTAATGCTAATAATAACCCTAAAGCAAGATATGCATAAATTGGTTTTAATCTCATTGCAAAGATTGATTTATTCTTCAATTCCTTAATATGGAATTTCTTAAACATCAAGACTGTTAATAAATGAATTAGGACTCCTTCTAAAATACCGATTAAGAGAATAGAAAGTCCATAAGATAATTTGGCTACTTTGCGAATTGTCATAGCTGGTGCTTTAACACCAAAAGTCTTAAACATTTCTTCAGCCATCATGAGTATTTCTTCAAAATCACCATAACCCATGATTGGTAAAAGTAGTGCCGTTATAATAAATTCGCCTAGAACAAAGACAATGATTGTCATCAGCAAATTCTTTTTCGTATCAAAGTCGTGACAAACACCATAGCCATAAACCAAACCGGCCACAATTGATAAAGGTGTATACATCGTCACATAAGTTCCGCCAAATAAAAAGGCGATAATCATGACGCCAAACGAGAGCATCATACCGTATTTCATCCCAAAACGGGCAATATAAATAATAATAATGAGGGCAGAAAGTAATGCAACATATTGATCGAAGATAAAAGAGAGCCCACGATTGATTAATAAGGTTGCACCAAATAGTGCAAGAAACATTGCACCTTGTGTAATATTTTTAGTTGTATTGTGCATAAATTTAAAACCTCCATCATTAAGAGATGGAGGTTAATTATAGTAACTAATTAGTCAGCTACGTATGGCAATAAAGCCATTTGACGAGCTCTCTTAATTGCAGTTGCTAACATTCTTTGGTACTTAGCGCTAGTACCAGTTACTCTTCTTGGAGTAATCTTTCCGTTTGCAGAAATGAACTTCTTTAATAATTCAACATCTTTGTAATCGATGTAAGTAATCTTGTTCTTAGTGAAGTAACAAACTTTTCTGAAGCCAACTCTTTGTTTTCTAAAAGCCATGTTTTTCTCCTTTACTTATTTTTAATAAAATGGTAAGTCATCACTAGAAATATCTAATGATGGCGTACTTGAGAAATCATCTTCATAGCTATGGTCATTGACGCTGTAGTTGTTTGAAGATGGTTGATTTGAACTAGGTTGTTGGTATCCTGTGTGTTGTGATTGACCACTATTTGGATTACTACCAATTAGTTGAACGCTGTCACATGTTACTTCGGTAACATAAACACGTCCATTTTGGCCTTCGTAATTACGAGTTGTAATACGTCCTTCAACACCAACGATACTGCCCTTACGAGCATATGCACCTAAGAAATCTGCTTGTTGACGCCAAGCAACACAATTGATAAAATCAGCAGTTGGACCTTGAGCATCCTTACTTTGGAAACGACGATTGCAAGCTAATGTAAAAGTAGTTGTACTTGTTCCATTAGGAATCTTGCGTACTTCGATATCCTTAGTTAGACGGCCAACTAATACAACGCGATTAATCATGATTATTTACCGTGTTTTTCGTCTGTGCAGATAGTTAATGAACGAACTACATCATTATTGATGCCCATTAAACGGTTGAATTCGTTTAAACCTTCAACGTCTACAGAGAATGTTACTACAACATAGTAACCTTTAGTCATATCATCGATACGGTATGCGAAATCGCGCATTCCCCATTCGTCAACGTTATCAATTGAACCACCATGGTTAGTAATAATACCATGCATTTCATTGATTAAATTTTGACGAGCTTCCTCTTCTAAAGAAGACTTGATGATATACATTGTTTCGTATTGTTTCATCTTTTTCCTCCTTCTGGTCTTTCGGTCTTATTATTTTAAAATAAGACAAGGAATAGAAATAGAATTCTATTCTCCTAAATAGTTTATCAAATCTAATACCTAAAGTAAATATTAATCAGCCTTTTTAAAGATAAATAACTTGCTAAAGACGTAATTTGAGACGATTACCACGACATTTGCAACAATTTTCATCAATAACTTGTTCAAGTGGAATAAATCGATACCAACATACATGATAACCATATCAAATCCAAGCGTTAATAGACGTGCACCTGTGAAGGTTGTAATCTCACGAACTAGCGATTTAATATCAGTAGTTTTTGACTCAAATACCCATAATTTATTCGTGATATATGCAAATAAAACAGATAAAATCCATGCAATTAAATTGGCAATATATGTGCCCATATTTAAGACATCAGCACATAATGTAAATGTCACAATATTGACAACAGTTGTAAAACCACCAAATAAGATATACAAGATCTGTTCTTTATATTTGAAGAATATGTTTTTAATTTGTTCCATTAAGTTCCTCTTTCTCTAAAATGCCTCATCATTATATCAATTATTCAGCACATTGAGTGATTAATTCCTGAACTTTTATTAAATCAACACTTTCATAGTCATTATCTTCGTGATATCCAAATGATAAATGCTCGTTACTGGCAGTTTTATCAATCTCGTAAGTACGACATGAACTATGAATTTGTGTCACACCTGTATTTTGTTTTAAAAATTTAACGTTAGATGCATTAACGCCTGATCCAGCTAAGATTTCAATTTTTGAACCATAGTTGTAAATTAAATCTCTAATATTACCTTGGCCTTCAATTGCCGTCTCACGGCCTCCGGAAGTTAAAACTCGATTAACACGAAGTTTAATTAAAGTCTTCGTACTTTGGTTTAAATCTTTCGTTAAATCAAAAGCTCGATGGAAAACGAAAATCTTATTCAACGAATGAGCTAAATCCACAAATTTTTGAGTAACTGCTTCATTAATAGTAAAATCTTCATTCAAGCAGCCGAACGCAATACCATCAGCTCCATTCGCAAGTAACTCCCTGGCTTGCGCAAAACTTTCTTCGATTTCATACTTATTATAATTAAAACCACCAGGACGCACACGAACCATCGCAATAACTTCAAGATCTGTTGTGGCTTTAATTAATTTTAAAGTTGCCACACTTGGAGTTAAACCGCCTAAAGCCAAAGCGCTATTTAATTCAATGCGTTTAATACCACACTTATAGGCAATTAATGCATCATTATATCCACCACAACAAATCTCAATCATATATATACCTCTAATTTCCTAAACGATAGCGACTCAAGAACTCCTTTGTTCGTTCTTGTTTTGGATGTTCAAAGATTTGTTCAGGCGTTCCTTCTTCAAGAATATAGCCTTCATTCATAAAGACAACACGCGATGAAACATCTTTTGCGAATTCCATTTCATGAGTTACAACAATCATTGTCAAACCTTCTTTGGCAAGATTTTGCATAACTTCCAAAACTTCACCAACCATTTCAGGGTCTAAGGCTGAAGTTGGTTCATCGAATAACAATAATTCTGGATCCATACATAAGGCTCTAGCAATCGCAACACGTTGTTTTTGGCCACCAGACAATTGCATAGCACTTGCGTTGGCAAATTCACCCATGCCAACCTTATTTAAGTAATCCATCGCTTTTTGAGTTGCTTCAGCATGGCTTCGTTTTAATACCTTTATTTGGCCAATCACACAATTTTCTAAGACTGTTTTATAGTTAAACAAATTAAATGATTGGAAGACCATCCCAACTTTAACCCGATACTTATCTACATTATAACTTTTATTTGTGATATCTTCGTTATGATATAGAATTTGACCGGCCGTAGGCTTCTCAAGCAAATTGATGCAACGCAAGAAAGTTGATTTACCACTACCGGATGCCCCAATAATTGTAATTACATCACCTTTATTGCAACTGAAATTAATATCTTTTAGAACTTCCAATTTACCAAAGTTCTTTTTTAAATGATTGATTTGAATAATATTTTCACTCATACTCTTGCCTCCTAGGCGTTACTTGATGAGCTATTCTCATCAGCAGTTAGACGTCTTTCGATATAATTCAAAATAAGGGTCGCAATCGATGTCAACAATAAATAAATGATACTTGTTGAAACGAAAGTTTCAGTAAAACGCATTGTTGCACCAGCAATCGAAGTTGATTGGAAGAATAATTCGACAACAGAAATAACATTTAACATTGAACTATCCTTAATATTGACGATGAACTCGTTTCCGATAGATGGGAATGTGTTTCTAATAGCTTGTGGCAAGACAATATTTAACATCGTTTGTGTTGCACTCATACCAAGGCTTCGTGCAGCTTCGCTTTGACCTTTATCAACGGATTGAATACCCGAACGAACAATTTCGACCATATAGGCACCAGTATTAATTGAAATAATCACAATGCCTGCAGTCAATGGTTCCCAATGAAGAATTGGTTTCAAACCATAATACATGAACATCGCTTGAACCATCATTGGTGTACCACGGAAGAACCAAACATATAAATTAATGATAAAACGTGTAATCTTCTTGGCCCATTTAATCGCTGCGCTATCACTCTCTTCAACTTTAATGGCTCTTAAACCACCAAATAATAAGCCGATAATCAAACCGAAAACAGTACCACTAATTGCCAACAATAAAGTAATCTTTACACCATACCACAACATTGGAGCATTATCGGCAAAAATATCATAAGCCATTTCAAAGAATGTTTTGTTTTCATTAGCAACTTGTTGGTCAACTGCTTGTTGCATTAAAGCGTTTTGTTCCTCAGGGGTTAGACTTTCAACAACATCTTCAACAGCCTCAAATAATTCACCACCTTTTGAACCCTTGCGCATAGCAACACTAACACTTGAATCAGCCACAAAACCATGGCCCTTCTCAAATGTGATGTAAGTTAAATCTGGATTCTTTTTTGTGATTGTCATAGCAACTGGTACTTCGCCAGCAATCGCATCAACTTCATCTTTTTGAAGAGCAACAACCATTTCAGAATAACTTTTCTTGGGTGTAACGTGATTAACACCTTTAATTTGATCGATGACAGTATCGTAGTTTGTTGATAACTGACCAACAACTTTCTTTCCAGCAAAATCTTGAATATCAGTAAATTTTTCTTCTTCTGAACCCTTACGAACAATCAAAACCATATCAGATTCGAAATAAGGTTCTGTAAAATCCATTGATTTTTCACGTTCAGCATCTTTTGTCATCCCGGCGATAATCGCATCAATTTCACCAGATTCAAGAGCTGGTTGTAAACCTTCCCAGGCAATCTTTTTGACAACTAATTCTCGATCCAAAGCATCGGCGATTTTGTGGGCAATTTCGATATCATAGCCATCACAATGACCGGCTCCTTCAAGTGGTGCACTCGTTGATGTGGGTGCGTTGGTTTGCCAATTGAATGGCGCATAAGCACATTCGGTACCGATGACAAATTGTTCGCGATTGTCAACCGTCGTCTCATGCGTGCTACAGCCAGATAAAAATAGCAGGCTGAGCATTAGTACAAGATAAATCTTTTTCATAAAGCTCCTCCGCCCATAATAAAAAGGGACATGCGCTAAACATGCATGATCCCTACAGAAAATAGATAAGTTTATATATTTAGCCGTATATAAGCTCCCTTCGTTTTCTGAAGGAGTGATATAGGTATTCCCTATATCCCCAAGTTAGTTCTTTGCCAAGAACTCCTTTCGGCGATGATTACCTTTTGAGACTTTCACAGCTTGCCAGCTCCTGTCTCGACTCTGATGCATCGCTACCTCGTATATTTAGCAATTTCCATTGTAATACTATTATTAAATATAGTCAAAAAAACTATATGCATTGAATTACATATAGTTTAATGTTTATAAATTATTTTGTACCAAAGATACGGTCACCTGCATCACCAAGTCCAGGCACAATGTATCCTTTCTCATTCAAGTGACTATCCATAGCCGCTAAATAAATGTCAACATCTGGGTGTGCTTCTTCAACAGCCTTCACGCCTTCAGGTGCACCTACTAAACATACAAGTTTAATATTTTTAGCACCACGGGCTTTAATCATATCAATGGCCGCAATAGCACTACCTCCTGTTGCAAGCATTGGATCAAGAACCATGTTGACAGCGTCCTTCAAGTTGTTTGGGAACTTAGCGAAATATTCGTGTGGTTCAAGAGTTTCTTCATCGCGATATAAACCAATAAAGCCAACTTTAGCCGTTGGAATTAAATCATTAATACCATTTACCAAACCTAAACCTGCTCTTAAAATTGGAATTAAAACAATTTCATTCTTAAGTTCAAAAGTATGACATTCGGCAACTGGTGTTTGAATATCAACCGGCTTTAAAGGTAAATCACGGCATATTTCGTATGCCATTAATCCGGCAATTTCATCCAAGTTTTGTTTAAAATCTTTTGTTTTTGTTTCAGCTTTACGCATTTGCGTTAATTTGTGGGTAATCAAAGGATGATCTAAGACTGTTAACATTTTTCAAGTCCTCCTAATTTCTTTTATATTGTATCATCATGCTGCCCATTCGCAAAAGAAAAGCGTGAAAATCACGCTAATCTAAATGAGCAGTTAAATGAACTGGCGTTTGAATAATTTCGCTAATTTCACCCAAATCACTAGTACAATAATTAGCACCATTTGCTTCTAAAACACCTAAACGTTCAATAGTTTGATTGAAACCAATTGTATATGCCCCAGCCGCACGACCAGCTAAGACATCACATGGATTGTCACCAACATAAACAAGTTCATCACGGAACCAACGATTTTGTTTAAGGATTTTATTGATGCCTTCTGGACTTGGTTTATGTTTTTTAACATCATCACCACCGACGATATCTTCAACATATTGATCTAGGTTATAAAGTTTTAAGTTATTCAAAACATTATCATGACGTTTTGTCGATACAACCCCGACATGGTAACCGTGATCTTTTAAGAATTTTAATAGTTCATCAGCATGTGGCATCATACGATTCACATTTTCAAAAATCTTTGCGTTGTGTTCGCGATATAATGCTTTTAATTCTTCTGGATCTTTGTCCGGGAAATATTTAATAAACATTGCTTCGAGAGATGGACCCAAAACTTCTTGACGAACTTCATTTGTGAATTTATCAGATGCGCCCATTTTTTCAAAGACATATTCATAGCTCTTAATAATGCCAGTTTCAGTGTCTAGTAGTGTACCATCTAAATCAAATAAAACTGTTGCTTTTGGTTCTTTAAAGAATTTATTTAATAAACCAATAAAACCTAGAACACCGATAATGATATAAATTAGTGAAGTGACTTGAGCCATCTTAAAATTGCCAATCATCAATGAATCAGTACGACGTCCTTCGATAAAGAAACGGATTAGGCCATACCACATTAAATAAGCAAATGTTAAATCACCACGTTTATTTTGACGTTTCTTAAGTAAACCAACAATTAGGATAAAACCAACAATGCATCCAATACTTTCGAATAAAAACATTGGTTCATAGTAATGGCCATCAATAAACATGCCGTCTTTGATAAATGACAGAACACCATCATAATAACTTTCAGCTACTTCTAAACCATGACATTCTTGATTCGCAAAGTTACCCCAACGACCAATTGCTTGAGCAATTAAGACATTTGGAACTACAGCATCAGCTAGACGCAAAGGATTTAAACCACGTTTTTTGCAGAAATATAATCCATATAACATAGCCGCAATAAAACCACCATGAATTGCTAAACCACCATCCCAAATCGCGATGATTTTCCAAGGATGAGTAATAAAGAAATTAAAGTCATAGAAAGCACAGAACCATAGACGGGCTCCTAAGAAACCAAACCATAGTACTCCGATAAATAAATCTTCAGCATATTCTTCGGGATAGCCATTCTTACGCATGTTGCGTTTTGATAATGAGTAGGCAATCAAGGCCCCGGTCATAATCAATAAAGCATACCAAGTAATGGTTAAATTACCGAGTGCTAAGAAGATTTTACGACTCGGAAAAAATTCAATCATAATTCATTCTCCTGATTCTTTTTCATAAATTCCATTACACGTTGATCAAAGAGCTTTGCACTATCTAAGCCCTTTTGAGATAAACGGTAATTGGCTACAGCCGATTCAACAATGACACCCATTGCACGGCCTTCTTTAATTGGAATATCGTAGACGGGTTTTTCCACACCTAAGATATCAACACGTTTTTGTTTCTCAATACCGATACGATCAATGATTTGTTCGGCATCAAATGGCACTAAGTTAATAATGACATCGAGATTAGTCTTATCGAGGGTACTTGTCGAACCAAAAGCCATCGAAACATCAATGACACCAACCCCGCGAATCTCTAACATGTTTCTTAAAACTGGCGGTGGTGTACAAATAATGTCATTATGAATGCGATAAACTTCAACGCAATCATCAGCTACCAACATATGACCACGGCGAATTAATTCAAGGGCAAGTTCTGATTTACCGATTCCAGATTCACCACAAATCATGACACCAACACCATAGATATCCATCATAACAGCATGCATGGTCTTGCTTGGCGCTAAACGTTCATCTAGATAAGCAATCACCTGCACAACAAAACGATGTGTATATTCTTCAATCTCAAAGATTGGGAAATTACGTGCTTTAGCAATACGTAATAAAGTTTCTGGTGCGTGATTACCACCCGTCATAATAATGCAAGGGGTATATGCATCAGTAATTGATTCAAAGCGAGTGGTTAAAATGTTCTCCGGAAGAGTCTTAATAAAGTCCATTTCCTTATTGCCAATAATCGTAATACGCTTTAAGTCATTCGGACGAATATAACCCGCTAATTCAAGTCCAGGACGGTTGATATCAGGCGCAATGACCCAACGATCAAGGCTTTTATTATCGCCACAAACTTGTTCTAGTTTAAAAGCACGTTTTATGTCACGGACATAGACTCGTTTATTTAATACTTCATTATCCATAATAGCCCTCCGCTAAAACTTTCTTCAAATATTGACCAGTATAGCTTTCTTCACAGGCTGCTATTTTCTCAGGTGTGCCTGTTGCTACTAATGTGCCACCTTGGTCACCACCTTCTGGCCCTAAATCTATTATATAGTCAGCTGATTTAATCACATCTAAATTATGTTCAATAACAAGTACTGTATCACCATTTTCAACAATACGTTTGAAAATGGCAATCAATTTCTTGACATCATCACTATGTAAACCGGTTGTTGGTTCATCTAAGACAAATAACGTTTTACCTGTAGCCTTCTTTTGAAGTTCGCTTGCCAATTTAACCCTTTGTGCTTCGCCACCTGAAAGTGTTGTTGCACTTTGGCCGAGTTCAATATAGCCTAAACCAACTTCATATAGAACTTCAAGTTTGGCACGAATTTTTGGAATATTGTAGAAAAATTCTAAAGCTTCTTTAACGCTCATCTTTAAAACATCATAGATGTTTTTTCCTTTATAAGTAACAGCTAAAGTTTCTTCATTATAGCGACGCCCATGACATTCTTCGCATTCAACATAAACGTCCGGTATAAACAACATTGAAATTTTCTTCACACCATCGCCATCGCAAGCTTCACAACGTCCACCTTTGACATTGAAAGAGAAACGTGACTTATCATATCCTCTTTCCTTTGCGGCTGGCGTTAATGCGAATAAATCACGGATATCATCAAAGACTTTCGTATAAGTTGCAGGATTTGATCGTGGAGTGCGTCCAATTGGTTCTTGAGAAATATTGATAATCTTATCGATATTTTCAACTCCTTCAATTTTTTTGAATTGGCCAGTCTTAATCTTTGGATTATTTAATTCTTTTTGTAAGGCTTTAGTAATGATTTCATTCACCAATGTCGACTTACCGCTACCACTAACACCTGTAACTACGCTAAGCGTGCCTAAAGGAATTTTGACATTAATCTTCTTTAAATTATTTTCGCTAGCACCATATACC
>JAHHTG010000110.1 GCA_020024765.1 Thomasclavelia sp.
GTTTGTTTGAGAAATATAATGCGGTTGTAGTAACGGAGAAAACACCTACAACAACTTTCTTAAAAGATAAATATCCAAGAGTTGATTATTTAGTCTATGGTACTAAAGAACATCTTTTTAAATATTTATTTATCTTTAGTTTCAATATCTTAAAGTCATTCTATCTTTTCTTAAAACATCGTCCAGATGTCATTATTACAACAGGTACACATACAGCAGTACCAATGTGTTATATTGGTCATTTCTTTAAGGCTAAAGTTGTTTACATTGAAACATTTGCGAATTCAAAGACACCAACGAAGGCTGGACCAATTATTCATAAAGTGGCTGATAAATTTATTGTACAATGGCCAGAAATGGTGAAGTTTTATGATAAAGCAGAATGTTGGGGGTGGATTTTCTAATGATTTTTGTAACTTTAGGAACACAAGACAAACAATTTAAACGTTTAATCGATTATTGTGAAGCCCTTAAAACAGATGAAGAAATTGTTGTTCAAGCAGGGTTAACAGAATATCACAGTGATAAACTAATCATTAAGCCTTTTATTGAACAAGATGAATTTGAACACTATATCGAAAAAGCTAGCGTATTAATTACACATGGTGGAGTTGGAACTATCATCAATGCCTTAAATCATCATAAGGTTGTGATTGCATGTCCTCGACTTGCAAAGTATCATGAACATCACAATGATCATCAAGTGGAAATTGTCGATGAGTTTGAAAAACGTGGTTTGATTTTAGCGTTACGTGAAAATGATGACTTGGCTGAAGTCTTAGAACGTGCTAAAACCTTTAAACCCAAGGAATATGTAAGTAATACTGCTAACTTTGTGCAAAAACTTGATGAATATTTAAGTAGTTTATAGTATAATGTTTTAACGTGAGGTGAATAATTATGGGAAGAGCACATGAAGTCCGCGCAGCATCAATGGCTAAAACTGCGGCAATTAAATCAAAATTATATTCTAGATACGGTAAGGAATTATATATCGCAGCAAAGAGCGGTGAACCTGACCCAGAAATGAACCTAACTTTAAAGCGTAAAATCGCTGAAGCAAAAGCAAACCAAGTTCCAGCAGACGTTATCAAAAGAGCAATCGAAAAAGCTAAGGGTGGTTCAACTGAAAATTACGATTCATTAAGATATGAAGGTATTGGTCCAGGTGGAGCTACAATTATTATCGACTGTTTAACAGATAACTGTAACCGTACAGTTGCATCTATGAATGCATGTTTCAATAAAGCACACTGCAAACTAGGTGTTAAAGGATCAGTATCATTCAACTATGACCAATTAGGCGTTCTAACATTCCCTTATGAAGATGAAGAAAAGATGTTAGATGAACTAATCATGGCTGATGTTGATGTAACTGATGTTAAGGTTGAAGATGGTATTATGACTGTTTATACTCAACCAGCTGATTTACACAAAGCTCAAGAAGCAATCGAAGCTATGCTTGGCGAAGTTGAATTCACAACTTGCGCTATCAAGATGATTCCACAAGAATATGTTAAGTTAACAGACCCAACTGAAAAGGAATTATGGGAACGTCTACTTCGCTTATTAGATGATGTAGATGACGTTAACGAAATTTTCCATAACGTAGAATCAGACGAAGAAGAATAATAATTTAAATTCCTATCGCTAACAAGCGGTGGGAATTTTTTTATTTATGCGATAATGCAAGCTTCTAAACATGGTATAATATATATTACGAAATTTTGCGAATTATTTTATGTATTAATTTAAATGATTTTGCAAAAAGATAAATCATTTTCTTTAAAAGGGGGAAATATGTTTAATCAAGATAAAATTAAATTCGATAAATTCGAAAATAAAGTTTGGCTTTCTTCACCTACAATGCATGGAGAAGAAATTGAATTTGTTAAAGAAGCTTATGAAACAAACTGGATGTCAACAGTAGGCGCTAACATTAATAATGTTGAGTCTGAAT
>JAHHTG010000111.1 GCA_020024765.1 Thomasclavelia sp.
CGATAAATCCTTCAAAGTATTTTGCGATTCGCTAATTTTAGCCATCTTTTCATTTATGTTAACAATGATCTTCTCAGTTTGATCAAAATTATTTGTTAAATTTAAATTTAAACGTTTTTCAATCTCGGTTAAACGATTTGTAGTCGATGTGTTTAACGCATTAAAGTTTTGAAGCATATTCGTATTTAAATGTTCATTAAACTTCATTAAATTCTCATAAACATTCATACGTACTTCAATTAGCGATTGATCGAGTTCTTGTTTAAATTGTTTTTGAGCTTGTTCATGATTTAAATTATCAACCTTGTTTTGCAAATGATTCTTATGATTGGTGTAAAGAATAACACCAATTAAGATTACCATGCATAAAATCAAAATTGACAGAAAAATGACAATTAACTGTTGTTCAATCATGTTATAAATTATAACACTTATAAAGTTTAAAAGATATTGAGCAAAGATATATTTGCATTAGTTTTATTTGTCTTTTGATAATCCTGTAATTCACATTGATTTTGCATTGATAACCATTCTTAAAAAAGAGAATAGTATGATGATTATCTGATTGTTTAATTTTATCAAGTTCTAAATAATTAATGAGGTAAAGTTCCTGGTTGTCTTTGATACTACGTGTTGTTAAATAATATAATCCTTTCTGATTTGAGACAACAAGGCACGGCTTGCATTTGGTATGAGTTAACATTCGGAAAGCTACGTTTCGCCCTTCTAAAGTCGACCCGTTTTTAATACAATAGTCTTCAATAAATTTTTTGGTTTCATTTCGATGATTCTTAACTTCACCGCTGAGATTAATAGTCTTTAGACCATCATTGTAATAAATTAATAAGTATTCTTCTTCCATACCCTTTTATATAAAAAAGATGAACAGTTTCCTATTCATCTTCATTGTTAATATAGTCAAATATGCTATTTCTTTTTTTAGTTATGGTGTCGTCATCACGAATTGCCCCTATAAACATTTTTAACGCAGCAAATACCGTAAAAATTAAGACTCCAAATGATAAATAATCGTTAATTGTTTCAAGCATCTTCGTCACCCTTCCTAAATTTATTATATACGTTTTCTGCAACTTTTAATGGCAAAACGCTTTGTAGTTCCTCAATTGATAATGAACTAATTTTAGAAATCGTTTGATATTTTCTTAAAAGCGCAAGTCGGCGTTTCTTACCCAAACCTTCAATATTGTCAAGTTTAGAAGCATAGGTTTTTTTCTTTCTTAAGCGACGATTATATTCAATAACAAAACGATGGACTTCATCTTGCATATTCGCCAAAAACATAAAAATCTTTGATTTTGGATCTATAGAAATAACATTTAAATCGCTATCCATTAAATAAGCGGTATTATGGTGGTCGTCTTTGCCAAGACCCACAATTTTAATTTCTAGGCCCAATTCATCAATAATTTGTTTTGCAACATTGATTTGGTTCATAGCACCATCGACAATAATTAAATCTGGACGTTTCAAATTATCAACAAGCACACGATAATAACGGCGATACATCGCTTCATGCATCGATTTCAAATCATCAAACGAATCTTCTAAGCGATATAAACGATATTCTTTTTTATTTGCTTTAAGATTTTCATAAACAACCATAGCGGAACAAGTTAATTCACCACCAATATGCGAGTTATCAAATAATTCTATTCTCTTTGGATTAAAACCGATAATTTTTTCAAACTCACGGCCAATCAGTTCAAGGTACTCATCATCTTTTTTTATAATAAAAATCTTATGTTCAAGATTAACTTTTGCATTATCATAAGCATGTTTTAGCATTTGATATTTAAAGCCACGATTAAAGAATTTGACTTTAAAATCTAAGGTCGAACTCAACATATCACTATCAAAATCTTTATCCAAAACAAGAATCTTAGGGCTTAAGTGTGTTGCATAAAATTGATATAAATAAGAAATGAATTCTTC
>JAHHTG010000112.1 GCA_020024765.1 Thomasclavelia sp.
CAATAATAAGAGAACCACTATATAAGATATTCGTGATATTAACACTAGCTTTTCTAATACCTTTATACATCTCAGCATCTGATGTTTCTAATAAAGTTACTAATTCAATATTAGATGCTTTGCTTCTATTACTACCAACTTTTCTATAACGAATGTTCTTTAAGAATAAATCCTTATTTGAACCAGTAGTTAAATATCTTTTAAGAGAATTATCAGTTAATTCTTGAGCTTTAACATTTTCTAGGTTTTGAAGGGCTAATTCAAAAGAATTATATCATGCCATGTATGCTCAAAAACCACTCTTATTATTCACGTCTGGACTAATTACTCATGTTTTTGAAGAGCTTCCATTAAAAGCATAAATTTGAGAATTAGCAGCAAGACTAGTTGTAACCATTACTTGTGTTGGATCAGAACCTAAATCTGAACCCATGAAATCTCAAACAAACAATCTTCCATCTGAGCTATTATTATCAGTTCATGTATATGAATCTGCAATATATCAGTTAGTCCCTGTGAATCAATCGATTGTTTTTAATTTAAGAATTGAATTCCCAAGTCTTTTACCATCTGCTAATCATATTTTGCTAGCATATGAAAACATATTTGTATAACTTTTTTTAGTGTCATCTCACAAGAAATGAGGATTTTGAAAATCAATATCTCTATTTGACGTATTAAAGTCTAATGTTTTTTGATAATTAGCAGTTATATTAGTTTTATCAAGCGCTACTGTTGAAACATATCAATTATTATTTGATTTTTCATCAAATAAAGCACCGGTAACCATCAAACTACCGTTAGCATATGAAGATGGTTCTATATACAATGATAAATCATCTGGAAGAAAACATGATTTGTCACTTTGAACCCCAGCACCATTACCTAATTGTCATTCACTTTCACTATTCGGAGCTTTTAATTTAATTCTTTCTGATGTATAAGTTACACCATCTTGAAAAATAACATAACGGAAAGTAGCGTATGCAGGAGTATTTCCTAAGCTAAACCCTATTTCATTAATAAGATCAATACGATATTCTTTTCCACCACCGAAAGAAGGGTTTTTATAATAAGCTGATGCTAAAATATCATATGGGAAGAATTGTTCAATTTTATCAGGACCTCGTTGGTCATATTCAATAAAACTCCCCCTAGTTCTAGATAAAGTACCATCATTTGCAACTGTAATTATATCAGTAACTTGGTTTCTATCAGTATAAGATATACCAATCTTTGGCATTACCACAAATTGGTTTGTATCTGAGAATTGTTTTCTAAACATACTATATGTTTTTAAAACATCTTCTCTATCCTTTACTTGAGTTCCATCTTCATATGCAGGTGAATTTCAATAGTAGTCATTTTGAATTACTCTACCATCAGTTTCACTAATAGTGTTTAAAACAGCACCTTTACCTATTTCATATTTTAACACTAAAAAACAGTGTGCACTTTCAACATAAGCTACTTTTAGGGTATTTTTACTTGAAATACCACTAGTAACTCATTTTATACCTCATTCAATGCCATCACCTTCACTTCGATCAGTATACCCTACCAAAGCATATGCAGTTTCAGAACCAGATTTAACTGGAACTAAAGCACCATTTGGAGATGTTACAGTTTTAGTAGTTGAACCGATATTTCGATTCATATCAGTTGTTCACGTTTTATTTTGATTGTTTGGATCTTGTAAATTAATTGAGTTATCTTCATTAACAGTTGGGTCTCATCCTTCAACTGCTTTAGTTTGCTTAGAAGCATCAACGATATCTTCATTAATAGAAGATTGTTGTGTGTTTTTTGCTTCTTCTTCTATACTTTTCATAGACTTATTAGCGCTTAAAATAGCACCTGCACCTATAAATGGTACAGATCCTGCACTAACTAGACCTAATGTTATTAATAATTTTTTAATCTTTTTACTATTATTCATG
>JAHHTG010000113.1 GCA_020024765.1 Thomasclavelia sp.
TGAAGACATTTATGCTGAAAAAGATATTTTAAGACGTGAAGCTATTAAATTAAAATTGCGTTATCAAAGAAAATATACAGGCAGTTTGTTACGTAATCGAATTTTTAATGCATTAGCATCTAAAGGATTTAATTACGATGCGATTTATGCCATTTTAAATGAAATGGAGTGGGATGATGAGTAAAAAAGTTATTGATTATTGTGAAGGTGAACGTATCAAAGCCGATTTATTACTGACAAGTTTTGTGAAGGGGACAACTAATTCTGGCGCACCTTACTTAACATTGACATTGCAAGACAATACCAAGGCAATTGATGGTAAGATGTGGGATGTTAAACCGGAAATCGAAAAACAATTAGAAGTTGGTAAAGTCTTCAACTTTGAATTTGAGGTTATTAAATACCGCTGTTCATTGCAATTGAAAATAATTAAGATTTTCCCAGTAATTCAGTCTGAAGTAAACAAGGAAGATTTCATTTTTCATTCACCAATTGCTAAAGAAGATTTAGTAGCACAAGTTCAAACTGCAATTAATCGCATCAATAATCCAACTATCGCAAAAATTGTTGTAGCTGTTATGAATGAATATAAAGACGCTTTCTATGAATATCCTGCAGCCAGTAAGATTCACCATTCATTCTTGAGTGGTCTTGCTACACATGTTTGTGGAATGTTGAAGATTGCCAATGCTGTAGCGGATACTTATCCAGGCGTGAATCGTGATTATTTAACAGCCGGTGTAATTCTTCACGATATTGGTAAGATTGAAGAATTATCAAGTCCTGTTGTTACCGAATATACTAAAGAAGGCAAACTCATTGGCCATATTTCAATCATGAATGGTAAATTGTATCAAATTTGTCATGAGTTAAAACTCGATGAAACTGAAGAATTCTTAGTCTTAAGACATATGGTTTTATCACATCATGGTCAACTTGAATATGGTTCACCAGTTCGTCCAATGATTCTCGAAGCAGAATTATTATTTTTAATCGATAATATTGACGCAAGAGTTAATACGATTGAAAAAGCTTTAGAGCAAGTTGAAGTTGGCGAATTTACACCAAAACTCTTTGCTTTAGATAATCGTTGTTTCTATAAACATGGCTAAGATTAGACACGCTTATTTAAAGGACTTTGAGCGTCTTAAAGATTTAGAATATATTTGTTTTGGTGAAGATGAAATGGTTGCACCAGCAGGTTTAAAAAGACGTTTAGAATTATGTCCTGAGCATACAATCGTACTCGAAGAAGATTGTGAGATTGTAGCATACGTCACATATGTTTTGAGTAATAATTTTTATTTAGAAGATATTTACTTTAGTGAAAATGCATATGATTCAAAAGATGGTAATTACTGTATTATCATTGGTGTTGCTACAGATCCTAATTATCAGAAACGAGGTTATTCAACTTTGTTGATGAAACAATTGTTTAACGAGGTTGATAAACCGATGCTATTAACTTGTCATGAATATCTGATTAAATTCTATGAACGTTTCGGTTTTAAATATGTCAATCTTTCAAGCTCATCTTTCAATGGTGATACTTGGTACAATATGACTTATAATACAAATATCATTCCTATAAAATAATAAAAGGTGGATTTCAGATAATACTGATTTCCACCTTTTTAAAAAGAAAAAAGTTAGATCCGAAAATCTAACTTTAAATAACTATTTAATAGTTTTTAATATTTCATTCAAGTCTAAACCACTTTCTTTGAATTCAATGGTAATACCATCCGTTTCATCATAACGTGGAATGATATGGATGTGTAGATGCATAACTGTTTGGCCTGCGACTTCATTTGTATTAACTAGGATGTTGCAACCATTTGCACCTAACTTAGCGATT
>JAHHTG010000114.1 GCA_020024765.1 Thomasclavelia sp.
CTTTTATCACACACTTAGCAGAAGGAAAAATTATGGAAGACATAATTGTTGATGCTTTGTGTGTAATCCGTGAAACAATGTATCGTGCTCATGGGATGATGGCATATAAATGTCAATTAATTGGAGCACTAGTTGTTAACTATGGTGACTTTGCTGAAATGATGACAGGGGAAGGTAAAACCCTAACATTAGTATTAGCAGCTTACTTGGGTGCAATTTATAAAAAAGGTGTTCATATGGTTACAGTTAATGAATATCTTGTTCAACGGGATGCTGAATTTGCAGAACATGCGTTAGCAAGATTAGGTTTAACTTGTGGTTATATTACTGCAGCAATGCAACCTGATGAAAAAAGAATAAACTATAACTATGATGTTACTTATGTTTCAAACTCAGAATTAGGGTTTGATTACTTAAGAGACAACTTAGTTAAAAACTATGCAGATAAGGTTCAAAGAGGATTGTATTTTGCAATTGTCGATGAAGCTGACTCTGTTTTAATTGATGAAGCTAGAACTCCATTAATTATTGCTGGTCAATCTGATGAAGATGTTAGTAACTATATCAAGGTTGATAGATTTGTTAAAACTCTAAAAGAATCAGATTACATTATTGATCTTGAAAGTCACTCAATTACTTTATCGGATTCAGGGGCTGAAAAAGCTGAACAATATTTCAATATTGATAATATCTATGATGTTGAATATAGTGACTTAGTTCATAAAATAGGGAACGCTTTAAGAGCTATCTTTATTTTCAACAATGGTGTTGAATATATTGTTAGAAATAATCATGAAACACACCAACCTGAAATTGCACTAGTAGATGCTTTTACTGGTCGTATCATGGAAGGTAGAACATATTCAGCTGGATTACACCAAGCTATTCAAGCAAAAGAAATGGTTCAAATTGAACCCGAAAATACAACTATTGCTATTTTAACTTATCAATCATTTTTTAGAATGTATCATAAGTTAGCTGGTGTATCTGGTACTGCTTATACAGAATCAGAAGAAATCTTAAATATTTATAACATGGTGGTTGTTCAAATCCCAACAAACAAACCTGTTATTAGACATGATTATCCTGACTATATTTTTGACAACAAAAAAGTTAAATGAAAATATGTAGTTGCTGAAATCAAAAAAAGATACAAAACAAAACAACCTATCTTGATTGGAACTGGATCAGTAGAAGATTCAGAAATTTTGCATTTACTTTTAACAAGAATTGGAATTCCACATACAGTATTAAATGCTAAAAATCACGCTCAAGAAGCTGAGATTGTAAAAGAAGCAGGACAATTAGGAAAAATTACAATTGCAACATATATGGCTGGTAGAGGGACTGATATTAAATTGGGTCCAGGAGTTCGCGAACTTGGTGGTCTATATGTAATTGGAACTGAAAGAAATGAATCTAGACGGGTTGATAACCAATTAAGAGGTCGTTCTGGTCGTCAAGGTGACCCAGGTGAATCAAGATTCTTTATTAGTTTACAAGATAACTTATTTAAACGTTTTGCTGGGGATAAATTTCAACAAGCAAACGATAAAATGAGTGATGATGTAATTGATACAAAATTCTTCTCTAAATTATTAGACTATACTCAAAAAAGAATTGAAGGGTTAAACTACGATAGTCGTAAAAGCTTAATTGATTATGACTATGTATTTAGTAGCCAAAGAGAATTATTCTATAAACAAAGAGATATCATTCTATTATCTGAAAATCTATTATTGATTGTTAAAAGAATGTGTATCTATGTAATTGATTACATTATCAATCAACACATCGATGAAGTGAATGTGGATATTGTTAAATTAGAAGATGTAATTA
>JAHHTG010000115.1 GCA_020024765.1 Thomasclavelia sp.
TTCAAATTGGTGAAGCGTTCCACTGAAGACCGTAATCTTTCCTGCTTATGAGTTATTTGAATAATACACTATGCTTTTATTGTTAGATATAGTATCTTTTTTACTTAGATAACAATAGAAGTTTTTCTTTTATTATCTAAAAGCATTTAATAAAAGGGGTTTAATCATGTATATTAATAAAATTTTAATGAAGAAGATTGGAATTGGGTTATGCATTGTTGCAGTTCCAGCAGTAGCTATTGGCGGATACTTTGCAGTTTCTAGTAGTGATAAATATAGAAGTTATTATGCAACACCAACAAATGATTCACCAAGAGGATATATTGATGCATATAAGAAAGCAGTTTATAATGGAGCAGAAGTTATAGCAGCTCCAGGTTTCACTCATCGTGTACCTATCTTAAATGCTTTTAGTGATTCAGAAAATTTCTTTAATAGAACTGGGTTTATGTTATTTGATGATACTACATTACCATATCCAAATGAACCTGTAAATAAAAAAGCAATACTAAATACATGATCATGTACTTTTAGATCAGATTTAGGTTCAATTCAAGCTGGAATTGCTTTAGGGATGTTTTTAAATGAAAATCAAGATGTATTCTTAGATGACAATAAATTAACGTTTGGATTATTTGGTGGCTTACCATTTGCATCAGTTACTTCATTCATGGGAGGATTTCAACAAGGGGTTGAATGATTTAACAAATATGCTACAACTATTGATCCAAGTTATAAACCAATTGAAGAAACGCCTAGTACTACTGATACATACTTTTCAGGTAACTTTTCACCTTCCGGTGGTAAAGAATTAATTCTTGATTACCTTTCTAAAAAAACAGATGTAATTATCCCTGTAGCTGGTCCTCAAGTTTGATTAGCCCAACAATTAATTATTACTAATAAAGCTAAAGCGGTTGTTCTTGGAGTTGATTCAGCTGTTGAAGATGACCCTCAAGCACAGCCACTTAAATTTACAAAACCAGATGGTTCTCAAATTGGAAATGGAAAATATGTTCAATTTTCTTCTGTTAAAAATTTAGCAAGAGCTGGTGACACCGCTCTAAGAATTATTAATAACGGTAACATGAAACCATCATCAGATAGTGATTCCAATCGATATGCAAACTTTGTGGATGAATCTAATGGAGTTGGAGGTTTTGGGACAATTGCAGTAGGCGATATCAAAAACGGATGTGTTGGTGTTTCTCCAGCTGGAGAACATTATTTAGAAGAAGCAATTAAAAAGTCAGGTCAATCTGACCCGACTATTAATTATCAAAGTACTAAACCAAACATGGCATGAAAGTCACCAAAATTTAAACCTGAATGAATTGATAGTAACTATAATCCATTGCCACAATATAAAGAAGATGTTTCAAAAAACTATAATAATTATTATGATGGTTTAAAACAATCATTTGAAAATGCTATTACTAATCCAGCATATGATTTTGGGGACTCTAAGCCTTTAAATAAATCTGGATTTATTCAAAAAAGTGTACAAGATGATGCAGATAAAGTAAAAGTTATTTTATCTGGTAGTTCATCAATTCTTCTTGATGGTTCATTCTCACAATCTTGTTATAAAGGAATTGTAGAATACTATGCATCAATGGGAATTACTCTTCCATATCCTGGAAGTATTGCTCAACAAGCATCTACTTATGAAATTAAAAGGAGAGATTAATTATGGCAAAAGATAATATTAATTATGC
>JAHHTG010000116.1 GCA_020024765.1 Thomasclavelia sp.
TTCAAATTGGTGAAGCGTTCCACTGAAGACCGTAATCTTTCCTGCTTATGAGTTACTTTTTGAAATAATCACACTAAGCTTTTATTGTTAGATATAGTATCTTTATTACTTTGATAACAATAAAAGCTTTTGTTATCAATTTAACATAAATAAAAGGAGATTTTCAAGATGTATGTAAATAAGTTCTTAATGAAAAAGATTGGTATTGGTTTATGTGTCTTAGCAGTTCCAGCTGTTGCAATTGGAGGGTATTTTGCAGTTTCTAGTAGTGATATGTATAGAAACTACTATACAACACCTACAAATGATTCACCAAGAGGTTATATTGATGCTTATAAGAAAGCAGTTTATAATGGTGCAGAAGTAATTGCAGCTCCTGGTTTTACTCACCGTGTACCAATCCTAAATGCTTTTAGTGATTCAGAACACTTCTTTGATAACACTGGGTTCATGTTATATGATGACACCACTATACCTTATCCTAATGAACCACTAAATAAAAAAGCAATCCAAAATACATGATCATGTACTTTTAGATCTGATTTAGGTTCAATTCAAGCAGGAATTGCTTTAGGAATGTTTTTAAATGAAAATCAAGCTACATTCTTAGAAAATGATGGCAAGTTAACTTATGGATTATTTGGTGGTCTACCATTTGCTTCAGTTACTTCATTCATGGGCGGATTTCAACAAGGGATTGAATGATTTAATAAGTATGCCACAACTATTGATTCATCATATAAACAAATCGAAGAAACATCTAGTAGTAATGATACTTACTTTTCAGGAAACTTCTCACCATCTGGAGGTAGTGATTTAATTCTTGATTATCTTTCTCAAAAAACAGATGTAATTATTCCAGTAGCTGGTCCACAAGTTTGACTAGCACAACAATTAATTATTACTAATAAAGCTAAAGCTGTTGTTCTTGGGGTTGACTCTGCAGTTGAAGATGACCCTCAAGCACAACCACTTAGTTTTAAAAACCCAGATGGTTCACAAATTGGTAATGGTAAATATGTTCAATTTTCATCAGTTAAGAACTTAGCAAGAGCTGGTGAAACGGCTCTTAAGATTATTAATAATGGAAATAAAAAACCAGATTCTGATAGTGATGCTAACAGATATCTAGAATTTGTAGATAGTTCAACTGGAACTGGTGGTTTTGGTACAATTGCAGTTGGTAACATTCAAAATGGTTGTGTTGGAGTATCTGAAGCTGGTCAAAAATATTTAAAAGAAGCTTTAAGTAAATCTCACCAACAAGATCCAACTACTAATTATGTTAGTAACCAAGATAACATGGCTTGAAAATCACCACAATATAGAAAACTAACACCAGATCAAATAAGTAGCCAATCAAAAGATTTTATTAAAGCTAACTATAATAACTACTATGATGGATTACAAAAAAACTTTGAAAATGTAATGACTAATTCAGCATATGATTTTGGTGATGCTAAACCATTAAATAAAGCAGGATTTATTCAAAAAGATGATCAAGCTGATTCAGACAAAATAAAAGTAATATTATCTGGTAGTACTTCAATTCTTCTTGATGGTTCATTCTCACAATCTTGTTATAAAGGGATTGTAGAATATTATGCAACAATGGGAATAACTCTACCATATCCTGGAAGTATTGCTCAACAAGCATCAACTTATGAAATTAAAAGGAGAGATTAATTATGGCAAAAGATAATATTAATTATGC
>JAHHTG010000117.1 GCA_020024765.1 Thomasclavelia sp.
TAGTTCCAGAGATTGTAAACAATAGTGGCATTAATCAATAGATCTTTTCAATACCATATGCAAAGAAAGAACCAATTAATACAAAAGGTAAATTGATTAATAACATTCAGAAACTATGTAATAAAGCTTTACCTTTAGATTTATACATATCTACTTGAGTTAGATACACAACAATTGTTGTTGGGATTAAGTGAACTACAAAAGTAACAATCATTCCTCAAGAATCGAAGTGCCCAATTTCAATTGCTCCTTTAGTTAATAAACCTAAGGAGATTCCATCAACAATTCTGTGTGATAGTAATAAAATTAATCCATTTTTTTTGCTTGCATCTTCACAGTCAATATCTGTATAGTTAACGATATGATCATTGTGTCCATGAAGTTCATGTGATTTATGAACTTCTTTTTTGTTTTTAAAAGTCAGTCATCTTACAAAAAAGATTAGTCCAACTCCAATGATAGCGCCTGATACAATGATTGCAATTTTTACAATGGTGATTACTGTATAACTTCCTAAGTAAGCCATTGCTCCATTTTCTTCAGAAGCATGGTTTAGGTTTTCAAATGCTTCACCAATAAATCCTACTCCACCCAGGATTACAATTAATCCAGTAGTGAATGCATATAACAGCATTTTAGATCCGTCGCTTAATTTGATTTTAAAACAGGAACAAATTAATATTGATAAGAATGGAACCCCAAAGCACAATGCAATTAGGATTAAACTATTCATTCCTGTTACAAAAGCAGTTGGTTGTGGTTGAACCACCTCTGGTGTAGTGGCAACGACTTCTTGTAGTTTAAATAGAATATCTTGATTCATTAATAGCTTCTTGCAAAGATTACTAACTTATTAGTTTTTTTGTTAGTAATAATGCATGACCCTTCTTCTTTTGTTTCTACAAAACATCTAGGTGTAGCTTGAGTTAATTCTTTAATGTAGTCTTCATCTTTGATTTCTCCATCAAAGTAAACTCTAGCTCATTTGTTGTCTTTGATGATTTGTTTTAATTCATCTAATGATTTAGCATCAACAATAACATTATCCAAATATGTTTTAGCTTTGTTATAAAGATTAGATTTGTATACATTGATTTCTGATTCAATATATTTCTTAATATTTTTGATGTCTACAAATTCTTTTGTATTGGTGTCTCTTCTAAAAACCATTACTTGGTTTTTAGCTAAATCATTAGGGCCAATAATAATGCTAAAAGGAATTCCTTTAACTTGTTTATCTGAAATCATGAATCCCATTGTTCTGTCTGATTCATCGATTTCAACTCTATAGTCTTTTAATAAGTCTTGTAATTCTTTTGCTTTGTTTAATGTTTCTATATTTTTGTTAATAAATAAAGGTAGTAATGAAATTTGGATTGGAGCAATATCTCATGGTAATACTAATCCATTATCATCTGAGTGTACCATAATGATAGCACCAATGATTCTTGTTGATAGTCCATGACTGGTTGAGTATGGAGTATCAATTTTGTTATCCTTGTTTTGGAATGTGATTTCATAAGTCTTAGTGAAGTTTTGTCCTAAGTAGTGACTAGTAGCACTTTGTAATGCTTGGTTATCTTGCATAACTGTTTCAATGGTGAAGGTGTTTTCGGCCCCAGCAAATCTTTCTCCTGGAGTCTTTTTGCCTTTGATGTTAGGGATACATAAAATGTTACTCATAAAT
>JAHHTG010000118.1 GCA_020024765.1 Thomasclavelia sp.
TAAGAACACAACAAACGAAGAAGTTGCTAAACACATGGCAATGCAAATTGCTTCAATGGCACCTCAATACGTTTCAAGAGAAGAAATGCCTACTGAAGTTGTTGAACACGAAAGATCAATCCAAGTAAAGATTGTTGCTGAAGATGAAGCATTATCAAAGAAACCTGAACATGTACTAAAAGGTATCATCGAAGGTCGTGTATCTAAATCACTACAAGATATGTGCTTAGTTGACCAAGTTTATTTCTTAGATCCAAATATGAAATGTGGTCAATATTTAAAAGCTAATAACACTGAAGTTAAATCATTTGTACGCTTCTTAGTTGGTGAAGGTTTAGAAAAACGCGAAGAAAATTTTGCTGAAGAAGTAGCAAAAATGGCTTAATTAAAAGGACAATTTTTGTCCTTTTATTATTAATAAAGAAGGGAGTACTTAATGTTTAAAAGAGTATTACTTAAATTAAGCGGAGAAGCTTTAAGCAATGATCATGATGTCTTTGATATTGATATGCTTAATTCCTTAGCTTTAGAAGTTAAAGAACTTGTTGATCTAGGTGTTGAGGTTGCAATCGTTGTCGGTGGTGGTAACTTTGTCCGCGGTCGTTCTTTAATTAAACTTGGCTTTGATCGTATTAATGCTGACTACATGGGTATGATGGGAACTGTTATGAATGCCATGGCTATTGAACAAAGTCTAAAAAACGTAGGTGTATCAGCTAAAGCATTCAGTGCTATCGATGTCGAAACATTCGAAAAGTACAATCCTCATAAGTCACGTGCACTACTTGATCAAAAGACTGTTTGTATCTTTGGTGGTGGTATTGCTGCCCCTTATTTTTCAACAGACACAACAAGTGCTTTAAGAGCGTGTGAAAATAATTGTGAAGTTATTTTATTAGCAAAAAATGGCGTGGATGGTGTATATTCAGCCGATCCTGCTATTGATAAAACTGCAGTTAAATATGATGAATTAACATTCAATGATTTAATTGTTAAAGGTTTAAAAGTTATCGATTCAACAGCCGCAAGCTTATGTATCGATAATAATATCCAAGCCTTAGTATTTGATATGAAGGTTAAAGGAAATATCAAAAAGGCTGTTTCTGGCGATAATATTGGTACTATAATAAGAGTAAAGGAGAACCACTAATATGGATATGGAAGAAATTTTATTAACTTGTGAAGAAAAAATGATGGATGCAGTTTCAAACTATGAAAATCATTTAACTTCAGTTCGTACAGGGCGTGCAAACCCTAATATGTTACATCATATTGAAATTGATTACTATGGAGCTATGACTCCAATTAATCAAGTTGCTTCTATATCGGTAGTCGAAGGCCGTACACTTGTTATTAAGCCTTATGATGCACATAGTTTAAAAGACATTGAGCATGCAATTAACACTTCTGACTTAAACTTGCCACCACAAAATGATGGTTCAGTTATTCGCGTGTCTGTGCCTCAATTAACTACTGATACACGTAAGCAATATTGCAAAGAAGTTAGCAAATTTGCTGAAGAAGCAAAAATCGTAGTTCGTAACATTCGTCGTGAAGCTAACGATACATGCAAAAAGGATAAATC
>JAHHTG010000119.1 GCA_020024765.1 Thomasclavelia sp.
GTGGTTATCTTGGTTCAAATTTAAGCGTTGTAGAATTAACTATTGCTTTGCACGCGATTTTTGATACACCAACTGATCGAATTTTATTTGATGGTGGTTATCAATGTTATTGCCATAAAATATTAACCGGCCGTAGTGTTGAATTCAGTAACTTACGTAAATATGATGGATTATCGGGATATTTTAATCAGGACGAAAGCCCTTACGATACAAGTACGGGTGGTCATTTTGGCAATGCAGTTGCTAAAGCGTTGGGGATAGCGCTTGCACGCGATTTACATTGCGAAACTTTCGAAGTTGTTTGTGTCATTGGCGAAGATAGTTTAATGACTGGACGCACATTAGCTTCACTTAAAGAACTAAGTAAAAATAAGCATAAAGTCATTATTATTCTTAATGATAATGGCGAAACAAGCGATAAGGCTATTAATCCTTTTACAAAAGCGATTAATGGAATTAGAACTTCGAGTAGTTATTTAGATATGAAGAATGACTTAAAAGCAAATCTTGATAAGAACAAATTTGGCCAAAGTGTAGCTAAAGCTGCTGGCAATATCAAGAACGGTATTAAGGAACAGATTATTGATGGTGGGATTTTCGATACTTTTGGTATTGATTATTCTGGTCCAATTGACGGTCATAACTTTAAAGAATTATTCAAAGCTTTAAATAAAGCCAAAGCTTCAAAAACATCTTCTGTTATTCATATTTTAACTTCAAAGACAAAAGGTTACGAAGTATTAGAAAGACAAAATTTGCATACAAGTAATGCGCAAGGTTTTATTTACCATAGTGCTAAACAAATTAGTTCAACGCCTTCAGGATGCGTGAGTTTCGATGAAGCGGTCATTGAAAACATTAAACGTTTTATGCATGCTAATCCAAATAGCGTTTGTATTTCAACATCAAATCATTTTAATAACGGCTATAATCAAATTTTTAATACTTTTCCAAAACGGTGTCTTGACTTTAATTGCAATGAAGAAAATGCAATTGGGACAGCAATCGGTTTAAGCAAAGAAGGGGTTTTACCTCTTGTGAATATCGATGCCAATTACATTACTCATATTGTTGATGACTTATTTGATGCGACAATTAATGAACGTCAAAAGATTGTTTTATTTGTTTCTGATGCAGGCCTAAAACCGTATGAAGGTGGAGGAAAACAAGGAATTTTTGATTTAACATTCTTAAACCAATTTGAAAATTTGAAGATTTTTGCACCGAGCAGTTTAGACGATTTAACAAGAATTTTTATTAATCTTAATCGGATTGAGGGCACAGTAGTTATTCGCTATAGTAGTTCTTATCTAAAGAAAAACTGTGTAAGTTTAAATGAAGACAATATTTATGCATGGCACAAGTGTTATGTGCATAATGACTATCAAGCATCTATCATAACTTATGGTAATGATATCGATATCATTGTGAATGAAATGAAAATTAATGATTTGCCTTATCAAGTAATCAATGCCAAGTGTTTAAATCCGCTTGACAAAGACTTATTAAATCAATTAATTATTGAGGGCAAACCGGTTTTGATTTATCA
>JAHHTG010000012.1 GCA_020024765.1 Thomasclavelia sp.
GGCCCATAAAGTGAATAAGACACCACCATCTTTTGAATGTGTGCCAAAAAGTTCATATGCATTGATTTCGCTACCATCAAAAAACTTATCAAATCTATTTTTCATTAGTACCAGCCTAAAACTTTTTCGTATAATTTTTCATATTCACGTGCTGAATTAGCAAAACTAACATCGTAATTCATAGCGTTCTTTATGAGTTTATTCCAATTGTCTTTATGATTGTAATATTGGTCATATGCATAATCAAATACATGATTGAAAGCATAGTGATCAAATGGTCCAAAACTGAAACCACGACCCGTTCCTTCATATTCATTAAGTGGTTCAACGGTATCCTTTAAACCACCTGTTTCACGAACTAATGGCAATGTACCATAACGCATTGCGATTAATTGCGAAATACCACATGGTTCAAATAAGGAAGGCATTAGCAACATATCGAGTCCGGCATACATTCTATGAGCCAATCCTTCGTTATAGCCACAATAGTAAACAACTTTGCCTTTGTAGCGGTCTTCGAAACCACGTAATTGATATTCGTACTTCGATTCACCACTGCCAAGAATTGCAACTTGAACATCCATCTTAAGGATTCTTTCGAGAGAATTGACAATCAAATCAATACCTTTTTGCCAAGTTAAACGTGAAACCATTCCAACTAGTAATGTGTTTGGTTTATCCTCTAAACCAAGTTCATATTGAAGCGAACGTTTATCAGCAAGTTTGCCACGCTTATAAGCTTTCGCACTGTAGTTTTGGTATATGTTATCTGTCTTTGGATTGAAAATATCAGTGTCAATACCGTTGACGATACCATAAAGATCGTTTGCACGATATTGAAGTACTGCATCAAGATTTTCACCAAATTGAGGAGTCTTGATTTCTTCAGCATATGTACGTGATACCGTAGTCACAATATCAGCATACACAATTCCAATCTTCATAAAGTTCGCATCATCATTCCAACGAAGTGAACCATCCTCATAATATCGATAGCCAAAACCAAGCAAATCAAATAAGACGTTCTTATTGTAGACACCTTGATAAGCTAAATTATGAATTGTGAAGATATGTTTAATTCGTCTAATACTTTCAATTGCATTGAAACGAATCTTACATAGTGCTGGCAAGATTGCTGTGTGGTAATCGTGTTCATGGCAAATATCAGGATAGTAATTCAACTTAATCATCATTTCAAGCACTGCGACATTGAAGATAGTAAATCTTGCCACATCGTCGTCATAGCCATAAATTGTATCACGATAGAAATATGTATCATTCTCAATGAAATAGTATTCTAAATCATTGTAGACATAACGATAAATATTTGCTTGTTCATGAAGAATACCACTATTAATATAAATATGATCCACATATTCTAGATCATTGTAATATCTTTCTTTAATCCTTTTGTGCAAAGGCAAAACTGTTTTAACACAATATTTATCTTTATTAATTGCCTTTGGCAAAGCAGCAACAACGTCAGCTAAACCGCCAGTCTTAACGAAAGGTAATGATTCAAAACTGACAAATAAGACATTAATCATATGCTGTCTCCTCGTTTAACATAAAGTGGACTATCTGGTGTGCCCTTAAGATTCTTAACTTTTGTGACAGTTACGAAACGATCGACGATTGTATTTTCAAGATGAGCATCTTCGCCAATTAATGATGAAGGTAAAATGACACAATTCTTAAGCACTGCACCTTTCTTGATTGTAACATTACGACCAATAACGCTATCGATGACAGTGCCTTCGATTGTACAGCCATTCGCAACAATTGAATTTTGAACATCCGCTTCTTCAAGATACATGGTCGGACAGTCATCATTGAAACGAGTAAAAATCGGCCAATTTTCATTAGTCATTGATTTTAGATAGCCACTTTCAATCATCTTTAAACTTGCATTAAAGTAAGATTTTAATGTATTAATGCACGATGCAAAACCATGATGCTGATAAGCCAAAACATTCAATTCATTGATATTATCAGCAATAATATCATTTAACCAATATAAAGAAGAGGTGTTATAAGCTTGTTTAATCAATTTAATGAATAGTTCACGCGACATGATATATGTATTTAACGAAATATCACGGTTCTTATATTTGCCACGGTTTTTATCCATAGCATTAACACGTTTGCCTTCACCGATTTCAAGTGTGTCACACATCATAAATTCTTCCTTAGCGTTATTAACGCTTTGATAAAGAATAGTAATATCGCTTTCATGCTTGATGTGGTAACTTAACATTTCATTAAAATCTTGCGTAAAAATCATGTATGAAGGAGCAATAACTACATATGGTTCATTGCTTTCATAGATATAACGCATATTTGTGATGAAGTTAGCGATATCTGTATTATATAGTTCATTACTATAGCTCTTTTCGCCACCAAGGATATGGATAGAACCACGCTTTGTGTTGATGTTGTAGTTAGTACCACTAACATGTTCAACTGTTGAACGTGGACGATCTTTCACATATAATTCAATATTATTAATTTGGGAGTTTGTCATATTTGACAACATAAAATCTAAAATACGATAACGTCCTAAAAAACTTGCCGCTGAAACTGGACGTGAATCTTCAATACCTTTAACATGGACGATTGGTGTTTCCATGTTTATAATGCCAAACATCTTATCCATTATCTATTTCCCCGCTTTCTTATTAGCGTTCGCTTTTGTAACTAAAAGAATTTCTTCGGAATCCTTTGAACCAAGTTTTGTGCCACTTGGAACGCGAACACCATCTGCAACAATACAACGTGTAACGCTTGCACCCGATTCAATGATTGCATGGTTCATGACAACAGAGTCAATAACGCGTGCATTTTCAGCAACTTTCGTGTCTGTGAATAATACTGATCTTTCGACAATACCATCGACAACACAACCTTGCGTAATATAAGCCTTGCGAATTTTTGCGTTTGGACCAATTTGTTGAGGAACAGGATTATTGTCACCTGTATAAATCTTCCAAGCCGGATCAGATAAATCCAAATCATTATCATTGATAAGATCCATATTAGCTTCCCAAAGGCTATCAATTGTACCAACATCTTTCCAGTAACCATTAAAGCGATAAGCCTTAAGTTTTAGACCATCATTTAAGTACGCCGGAATAATATCTTTGCCAAAGTCATGTGATGAATTTGGATCTTTTTCATCCTCTTTCAAGTATTTACGTAATTGTTTATAACTAAAGATATAAATACCCATACTTGCTAGATTCGATTTTGGTTCCTTTGGCTTTTCTTCAAATTCAACAATATTATCTTCTTCATCACAATTCATAATGCCGAAACGGCTAGCTTCTTTGTAAGACACTTCTAAAACAGCAATTGTTGCATCAACACCAGATTTAATATGTTCTTGTAACATCTTGTCATAGTCCATCTTATAAATATGGTCGCCCGAAAGAATTAACACATATTCTGCATCTTCTTGATCAAGGAAGTCTAGGTTTTGAGTAATCGCATCAGCCGTACCACGATATGAACCCAAACCTGTCGAATCTTTTTCGCGTGGAGGTAAACAATAAACACCACCATGAGGCATATTTAAACCCCAAACATGATCTTTCGCAATGTAAGAGTTTAATAATATAGATTCGTATTGCACTAAAACGCCCACTGTCGAAATATTGGAATTCGCACAATTCGACAATGGGAAGTCGATAATTCTGTATTTTCCCCCGAAGTGAACAGCAGGCTTCGCAACTTTTTTAGTTAAATCTAATAATCGAGTGCCACGACCGCCGGCAAGGATCATGGCTACCATCTTATTTTGTTTCATATGAAAACACCCCTATTTTTACTTAATATCATTATAACACATGTTGCTATGTAAGCACTTACAATAATACTTCATCTACCGTAAAATCATCATAAAGAAAAGCTCAAATTTAATTGAATACATATACAATTAAATTAAAGCTTTTAAAAACTAATTATTTTCCCGCGCACAAACAATGATACTGAGTGGCGGAATGACTAAAGTCTTAGAGACGATTGTATCATCAAACGCATTTCGATTATAAATTACTCTCAATGGTTCTTTTACTTCATACAACATTTCATAAATACTTGGATTGATATAGATTTTTAAACGGTCCGCATTATAAATCAAGACTTCATAATAATCTTCAAATGAGACGTTCTGAATAATTTCTTCTCGAGTTCCGTATCTTAATTCTGGATATTCTTTGCGAATCCAAATCATATCTTTCGCAAAATTCACCACATCAAGATTTTGATTACGATAAACATAATCGATTTGATTGTAATAATCACCAGAATTATATGTATTATCATTGCCAAATTTTGTGCGCATATATTCTTGACCGCTGTGGATAAAAGGAACACCTTGAGCTAATAATGTCAAAGCTATACCCAAGCAAACTCTAGCCTTCTCATCTTCGACACTTTGGCCTTTCATACAAATACGCATTTTATCGTAGAATGTTGAATTATCATGACATTCAACATAATTAATACTTTGATTTGGTGATAAGAAATAGCCATTTAAACAATTACCGCTTAAATGGTCTTTGATTGAATTGACTAAGTTCAGTTCACCTAAGACATAACCCGGATGATATAAAGCATCAGACATTGTCGGTCCTTTAACCTCGTCACGAAATTGTGCATTAAAGAATCCGATTTGTGGCAATTGCCTACGATTAGTTAGACTTGCACGCAATTCAACTGGCAACTTTGAAGGCATATCCCAACCTTCACCATAAATCATGAAATCCGGTTTTAATTCAGCACATAAATTATAAACTTTTTGAATTGTCTCTTTATCTGTTAAACCCATTAAGTCAAATCTTAGGCCATCAATATCAAACAATTTGACGTAACGTTCGCACATCAGCAAAATATAGTCTCGAACCATTAAAGCCTCTGAACGAATTTCGTTGCCGCAGAAAGAACCATTGGATAATTCTTCATCGCTTTGATAACGATAAACATAATGTGGCATAATCTTCGCCAAAGCAAATTCCTTTTCTTTATAAACATGATTAAAGACGACATCAAGATTTACACGAATATTATTCTCGTGCATCTTATTAACCATCAATCTCAATTCGTTAACTCTTAGATATGGGTTGCTCAAGTCACTACAATAAGTTCCTTCTGTCACATTATATTGGACTGGATCATAACCCCAGTTATAGTTTTGTGGTCGTACTTCATCAACACTGCCAAAATCAAATACCGGCATTAATTGAATATGTGTCACACCTAGTTCTTTTAGATAATCAAGGCCAGTACTCACACCTTCAAATTTCGTGCCTTCTTCCGTTAAAGAAATAAACTTGCTCTTGTATTTAGTGCCTGAAATTGGTGAAGAAGTAAAATCACGTACCGATATCTCATAAATAATTGCATCCGTATAGTTCTTCATCACATGAATCGGTTTAAATTTTTCACTGATGAATTTCTTTTCATCTAAAATATATGAATATTCTGCATTAGGACCACTACTATAGGCAAAAGGATCGACCACTTCATAGACTCTACCATTACGACTAATTTCATAACGATAACGAGTTAATTCATAGTTACCATCTAGTTTTAAACTAAAGACACCATGGTCAACTAAATCCATATCATAATATTTTTGATAATCTAGCAAATGTAGACGAACACGTGTCGAAAGTGGTGTCCAAATTTTAAAAGTTGTAGCTTCTTTTGTGAAATGTGAACCTAAGTCATGAACATTTGTATAGAAATCCTTCTCAAATTGGTGATGATTCACGATATGACGATAATAAAGTGGATAAAGTTCACCATCAATTGAAAATTCAATTAAATCATCATACTTAAAACGTTCTTCAAGGATAATTAAACATTTATAATATTCATCTGTTTGAACAAGTTCTTCAATCTTATAATTTATCTCAATTCCATGATTGAAAATTGTTAAAGTCCTCAAGGAAGAAGTATCAAAAGGCTTATATAAATAAGCCTTTATCACTTGATAATCATCCAAATAAAACTCCAATTTGTTCATAATTATTCACATTCGGAGATATTCCAAATATCTTCAGCATATTCTTTAATTGTACGATCGCTCGAGAAATATGCAGAACGAGCGATATTAATTAGACACTTACGTGCCCAACCTAAACGGTCTTGATATAAGACATTAATCTTTTCATGCGCTTTGACATAAGCATCAAAATCAGCTAATAAGAAATATTCATCGCCCTTCACAAGTAATTCATCCGCAATGACACGGAAATCATCATGATCACTTGAGAATGTACCATCAGTTAAGGAATCGATAACTTGTTTAATACGTGCGTCTTCACAATAGATACGATATGCATCATATGTATTACTTTGTCTTAGTTCATCAACTTCTTGAGCTTTTAAACCAAAGATACAAATATTTTCTTCGCCAACCAATTCAGCAATTTCAACATTAGCACCATCTAGTGTTCCTAAAGTTAAAGCACCATTCATCATGAACTTCATGTTTCCAGTACCACTCGCTTCTTTACCAGCAGTTGAGATTTGTTCAGATACATCTGAAGCATTCATTAGTTTTTCCGCTACCGATACACGGTAATTAGGGATGAAAACAACTTTAATTGATTTTGAGACAATTGGATCATTGTCAATTGTTTGAGCCACGCAGTTAATTAACTTAATGACTTTCTTAGCAAAATAGTAAGAAGATGCCGCTTTAGCACCAAAGATGAATGTTGTCTTCGGCATTACAAATCCCGGGTCATTCTTAATTCTTTGGTATAAGTAAATGACATGCATGATATTTAATAATTGACGCTTATAAGCATGAAGACGCTTAGCTTGTGAGTCAAAAATTGAATTTTCATCAAGTTCAATACCATAGTTTGTGCTTAAGTATTTAGATAGCGCAATCTTACGTTGGCGTTTAACTTCTAAGAATTCTCTTTGAAGTTGCTCATTATCGACATAATTAATTAAATCACCAATCTTGCTAAAATCTGTTTTAAATTCTGGGCCAATATATTTTTCAATCAACGCTGTTAATTCAGGGTTAGTATTTAATAACCAACGTCTTTGCGTAATACCATTTGTCTTATTATTAAACTTTTCTGGATATAATTGATAGAAATCCTTAAAGACATCGTGAATTAGAATGTCAGTATGTAATTTTGCAACGCCATTGACCGAGAATGCACCGATGATTGATAAATTAGCCATGCGGACATTATTATCGCAAATTACACGCACTCTATTGAAAAAGTCTTGACTATGGCCACTTGTGAAAACGAATTCAGCAAATTTGCGGTCTATTTCTTCAATGATTAAGTAAATTCTTGGAAGTAGACGTTTAATATATTCGACCGGCCATTTTTCAAGTGCTTCAGACATTACTGTATGGTTTGTATAAGCAAAAGTACGCTTAACTGTATATAAAGCATGATCCCAATCGTAATGGTATTCATCCATTAAAATACGCATTAATTCTGGAATAGCTAAAGCTGGATGAGTATCATTTAATTGAATAACAACCTTTTCGTGGAAGTTACTTAAGGTTCCATAAACACGCATATGTTCACGAATGATTGCTTGTAAACCAGCTGATACAAAGAAATATTCTTGACGGATTCTTAAATATTTACCATATTCCGTTGAATCATCAGGATAAACATTTAAACAGATATCATTGATATCACTTAAATATTTACGGAAATCTTTGTTGAACTTATCACTTGGTTGAGCAGACCACATTCTTAGAATATTTGTACGTTTGCCGTTGGCCCCAACAATCGGCATATCATAAGGCACAGCGACAACATCTTCTGTATCAACATGGTCAAAGACTAATTCTCCATGTTCACCACGCGAGATGTTGACATGTCCATAATATTTAATAGTTACAGCACGATCTGGCTTATAAACTTCCCAAGGATTGCCAAGTTTTAACCATTGATCTGGCACTTCAACCTGCTCATTATCGATAATCAATTGTTTAAATAGGCCATATTGATATCTGATTGTATTACCATTACCTGGCAAACCTAAACTTGCAAGCGAATCTAAGAAACATGCGGCTAGACGACCTAAACCTCCATTGCCAAGTCCGGCATCACTTTCGATATCTTCAAGTTCATTGATATCGATGCCTAAGTCATCAAGTCCTTCTTTAACAACACCATACAAGCCCAAGTTCATTAAGTTATTACTCAACATACGCCCCATTAGAAATTCCAATGAGAAATAATACATTTGTTTATCGTTGTTGCGACGGATAGCTTCTGTTGAACTCTTAAGTGATTCAACTGCGCGTGCACGAATCATTTCAGCTAATACGATATATTTTTCGATTGAGCTCGAACTGATTAAGCTCTTGCCATAGTATTTCTCCATATAATCGGCGAATTCTTTTTTAAATTGATCTTTATTTTGGAACATCCTGAATCTCCCATCTGAAATTTTAAAAATGTATAATTCCCCCTAATTATACAACATTACGTTTTAGATTATCTAGCGCGTTAAGATTATATTATCTTGCCAAACGTGCTAGAATAGTTGCGGAGGTGTTTTCATGCAAACTCGTTTAAACACAAGACCAATCTATGTTGGCGGTGTCCAAATTGGTGGTCAAAATAAAGTCGTTATTCAGTCAATGACAAATACACATACTAAGGATATCGAAGCTACTGTTAAACAAATCAATGACTTAGAAGCAGCGGGATGCGAAATTGTCCGTATTTGTGTTCTAGATATGGAAGATGCACACGCGATTGGCGAAATCAAGAAACGTGTCAATATCCCAATGGTTGCGGATATTCACTTCAATCCTGCTTTTGCGATTGAAGCACTTAAACAAGGAATCGATAAAATTCGCTTAAATCCAGGCAATATCGAAGATGAAGAAAAAATCAAAGAAATTGTCCGTCTAGCAAAAGAACGTCATGTCCCAATTCGAATTGGTATCAATGGTGGTTCGCTAAATAAAAAGTACGAGCATTCGGAACAATCGATGATTGAAAGTGCTAAAGATCACATTAGAATTCTTGAATCTCTTGATTTCCATGATATCTGTTTATCGTTTAAATCAAGTGATGCTTTAGAGACAATTAATGCTTATGAATTAGCAGCCAAGACTTTCAACTATCCATTACATTTAGGTGTTACTGAAGCTGGCGGGATGATCGATAGTTCAATTAAATCTTCAGTTGCTTTAGGTAAATTAATGCTTGAAGGACTAGGTGATACTATGCGTATTTCAATTAGTGATGACCCTGTTAAGGAAATCATGGTTGCTAAGAAAATCTTAAAAACTTGTCGTTTATATCATGACATTCCAACTTTAATTTCTTGTCCAACATGTGGTCGTATTCAATATGATATGCTTCCAATCGTTAAAGAAATGGAAACTTATCTAAATGGTTTGCACAAAGATATTACAGTAGCCATTATGGGCTGCGCTGTTAACGGACCATTAGAAGCCAAACGTGCCGATATCGGTGTTGCTGGCGGACGCGAAGCGGCTGTCTTATTTAAGAAAGGCCAAATTGTAAGAACAATCCCACAAGCAGATATTGTCAAAGTTTTAAAAGAAGAAATCGAAAAAATGTAGTAAAAGGATTATCATAAGATAATCCTTTTCTTATGTATAAAAAATGAGTAGGTATCTTAGATTAAAATCAACGCTCTTTGCTAGACATACCAGTAAAGAGAATACATATTAGATACTTACTCATTTTTAATTTATTTATTAATTCTATTTAAATTGAGATCAAAGTATTCAATACGATCTAAACGATGATCTTTTGAATAGATGACTAATTGATAGATAATACCTTCATTATGATATCCATAATCCAAAACAGAATATTGATTCAATTCATGTTCGTCATAACCTTGTTCAATCAATTGTTTAAATAGGGCCTTGCGAATTTCTTCGTTTGGTCTTTCAAATAAAGGCTTTGGTCTTTCTTTAAATAATTTATAGTAATCATTTAATAAAATCGCATGACCATACTTGATTTTATAATCATCTAAAACTTTGGCAACTTCATTAAAATAATCATAGAGTTGCACGCTTGGTAACAAATCAATTTGATCTTTAGCACGCCACATAATCTCAAAGATATCATGGCCTAAAAGATATAGTGTATTGAATGTTTCTTTTAAACGATCGTTATTATATGTTTTATCAATCATCTTCGCGACTGATTTAATGTGATCCATTTCTTCACGATTCACCCACTTAGTTTCAAGAACTTCATAGGGTGGAACTTCACTATAGATGATGCCATACATTTCAGCCTCTCTTTTCATCTTGGTACCCTTTAACAATTTAAGAATACCCATTTGAATTTCACTTGAATTTAACGCAAAGAGACGATAAAACGAATCTTTGAAAGATGCATAATCTTCATATGGCAGCCCAGCAATTAAATCTGTATGCATAACGATATCGCTATCCGCAAAACGATGAATATTTCGAGTTAAACGTTCTTCATTTTGATTGCGGTTAATCGCTTTTAATGTATCGATATTAAAGGTTTGAACACCCACTTCAAAGCGGAAACGATCCTTCTTCGCAGTTTCAAAGAAACTTAATAATTCTTCCGAAAAGAACTCTAAAGCAACTTCAAATTCAAACGAATACGGCACATCAAGTTCATTGATATGTTTTGCAATCGCTAAGGCTCGCTTAGGATGCGAATTAAAAGTCCGATCTAAAACTTTGACTTGTTTACAAGGATGTGTAGGCAGTTGATCCAATTGTTTAAAGACATATTCTAGTGAGAAATTGCGAACTTTATTATCAAGTGAAGATAAACAATAAGCACAACGATATGGACAACCGCGGCTTGTTTCAAAATACATGTAACGGTTCTTTCTTTGAGCATCATCCATTTCCAAAAAATACGGACTCTCAAGAGTTTCTAACCATTCAATATCCACGCGTGAAATTGGAACAGGCGAAATATAATCCTTGCTGACATAACCATCAATATTCGGCTCTTGATTAACAGCTTGCCAAAAGGTGATTTCTCCCTCGCCCCTTAGTACACATTCAATCGGTTCTTTAAGCCAATCCTCATATTCGTAGCTAACTTCAGGACCCCCGACAATGTAACGGTAATGATGACCGCTATCCTCAAGGGCGTGGATTAATTCCTTCGTGATTTCAATATTCCAAATATAAACACTTAAACCCACGACATCAGGATTAATCGCAATAATTTCGTTTTTAACTCTTTCTAAGTTATCTTTTAAAGTGTATTCGCGAATTAGGGTTTCATGACGTTTATCTCGAGCAACATATAACCATCGCAACGCTAAATTGGGGTGGATGTAAGCTGAGTTAAAAGTTGTCAACAAGACTTTCATTATCGAATAAGTTTCAATAGGTCGGCAGCAGCAACATTGATACCACCATTGCCTTTGTCTTCTAATCCTAAATTAGTATAAATTTCGCCAAGTACTGTACCTTGCTTAGAAAGAGCTGTGAACACGCGATCGATAATTGGTTGTGCCAATTCTTTTTCTTGCATTGGTCCAAATGGATTAGCGAAATAAGTTGTTGAATAACCGCTTTCATTAGTAGTACCTAAACAATAGCGTTTACCTTCAAGATAAATCTTCTTAGCTTCTTCTGGATCATCAATAATATGTAATCCTTTTTCCGTACTATAGTTATTGGCATACATAAAGACATCAACCTTATGTTCTTTAGTGATAATTTCATAATTTGAAGATGGTGTGATGACACGCGAATTCGAACTACCTGGATTAAAGAAAATTGAACGATCCAAGTCTTTATAAGCGCTTGATGCATCAAGATCATCTAATCTCACGAAAGCACCAATTTCTGTACCAATACATACAACTTCGCCTTTATCATTAATATACATTGTACCCATATCATCAAATACTAGTTCTTGATATTCAATATCGCTTGCAATACGGTTAAGTGCTTCGATTGTTTCAGACTTACCAGTACCACTATCACCCATTAAACATACACCTTTACGTGTACCATCTTTAAAGTAGAAGTCTAGCATCGCACCATGAATTGGTAAGAAGCCTTTACGAAGCATCACTAAATTGTGAAGTGTTAAAGCCATCTTCTTGAAATAACCAAAGTATTCAATAATTGGATCATATGATAATTTACCAATGTAAATATCATGTTCTTCATCATAGTAATAAGTTGCATCATGCTTATCGTCTTCAATACCAAACAAGATGACACAATCCGGTTTCTTAGCGCAGTCTTCCATTGAAGCAAATTCAAATAAATTTGTAAGACCAATTGCTGAAGCCATGAAATCTTTATGGAAGTAAACAAAAGTCAAACTATGACCAACATAAATCGGGAAACAGATAAAGTTTTCGTATTTAGGTTCTTCCAATAATGGATTGTTCTTTGTTTCTTCAAAGAATCCATAACGCTTGTTATGCTTTAAGTAAGTGATGATTGGGCTACGAAGCATAACTTTTTGAATAAATTTAATGCCCTTCAAATTTGGGTAGTATTCTTCAATAATGTTTGGACAATCGCATAAGAATAGACTACCATTTGTACCGGCTTGTAATTGGCGGTAAACATTATTACGGCTACCTTGAAGTTTTTCTTGAACACCACGATATAAGTTTAAAACTAATGAGTTAAATTTAGAGTCAGCACTTATGAATTTTGATAGTAATAAACCTTTTGAATAATCAGAAGAAATGATTGAATAACGGTTCATATCACGCCAAAAGTGGTAACCTTTTTCAACTAGTTCTAAGAAAGCTTTACGGTCTTTATCATCAAATTGGAAAGTCTCTTTGAAACTAACAATTGTTAAAAATTTTAACACTTGTACAATGTAATCAGCCACATCTCCTTCGGCATGTGACTTTGCCACGATCCATTCATACAATTTACGATCAGTTACTTGTAGATTTTCTAAAAAAGCCAATAAGAAGACACGAAAATCTTCTGAGGAAAGTAGTTCTTCCTCGGTGTCATAGTACTTTGAAGTGAAGTCCATCAAAGCTAAAGAATTCTTAATATATAATGATTTCATGATTTAAGTATAATATAATCAATATGCAAATGCGAGGATATAATTATGCAATTTATAAACAAGAATTTAACTTCTGACAAAATTGTTGATGGGGTCTTTAAGATTGCTGAACTAGCCAAAAATGACACTCATCCCGAAACAATTAATGCCACAATCGGTTCGCTTTACGACGAAGATAATCAATTAGTTGCCTTCAAAAGTTTCTACCATGAATTTAATAATTTGAGCGATGCCATCAAAGCAAAATACGCCGAAAGTTTTAGTGGTAACCAAGCCTTTAATGAGGCAGTTATCAAACATGTTACCGAAGACAAATTAGACTTGCACGTAAAGTGCTTGGCTACAAGTGGTGGTACAGGTGGAATCGCAATGACTTTCAAGAATATTCTTGAAGCCGGTCAAACTATTTTATTGCCATCCATCGCTTGGGGTTCATATGCCTTAATGGCCAAAGAATTTAATCTAAAAGTAGTTAATTATGACATCTTTAATATTGATGATTTAATCACTAAGGCCGAAGAACTTGCTAAAACCCAAGATAAATTATTGATAGTTATTAATAGTCCTTGTCACAACCCAACTGGTATTAGTTATGATTATGATACTTGGCATAAATTAATCGAACATCTCAATGTTTTGAATATTCCTGTTGTTATTCTTAATGATATTGCTTATATTGACTATTCAGCAAATCTCGAACATAGTCGTGATTACTTAAAGGCCTTTAATAGTGCCAATGAAAACATCCTAGTTAATATCGCTTTTTCTTTATCGAAAACAATGACATCTTACGGACTAAGAACTGGAGCATTATTATTAGTCAACAAGAACGAAAAATTATTAGATAATACTTATAACGCTTTTGAAAAAAGTTGCCGTGTCTTGTGGTCAAACGTCAACAATGCCGCAATGGTTGCTTTTGCTAAGACAATGAGCGAAGATAAAGATGCTTTCTTAAAAGAAAAGGCTCTTTACGTTAATCTTTTAACGCAAAGAGCTGAGTTATTCCTTTCTGAGGCCAAAGCATGTGACTTAGCAACATATCCATATCAAGAAGGTTTCTTCATCACTTTAAAAATGGATGATAATGCCATGCGTGACATCATTCACACGAGACTCATGGAGCATCATATCTATACCGTGAAAGTTGAAAAAGGCATTCGTTTAAGTATCTGTAGTATTTCTTTACCTAAACTTAAAGGTCTTGCCGAGCGCATCAAAGCTGTTTATTAATTGTGCATTAAGAACGAACAAGCAAACGTCATTAAATACGGCATGCACATTAGCATAATCAAAATCAAGATTGAGAGCGTGCCACTTGGATAGGCAAGCATCAACATCGCATTATCTTTCAAAAGAATCGCTGTTAGCAACATAATAAATGTAAAGATAATAAAGATGAGGAATGGTTGAAAGGCTTCAGAAATGTTGTGCTTGTTTTCAAGATATTCATACATTAAATTTAAATGGATGCTAAGGAAGACCAAGACACCGTTTAGGCCGTCATATAAAGCATATAAATCACCATATTCAGCAAGCATATGCATCAAAAGGAATAATCCAACACCGCCAAGAACGACACGACATTTATGAATCTTTTGATTTAAAAGTAGAATTAAGCCAATTGAACTAAACATAATCACATTAGCTAAAATTGGTAAATGTTTAATTAAGGCTAAAAAACTACCTAAAATCATCATAATTTCAATCATACAAAATCTTTTCATATTCATAACCTCTTTCTTGATGTGCTTTCATTATATGTAAATAAATTAATATACCTGTCCGTTACATTGGACAGGTATTATTTTGACTTCAGTGACAAAACTCATCTTGAATAAGTTATAATTTAGGCATGAGAATCAATAAATATATCGCAGCAAGTGGCTTATGTTCAAGACGAAAAGCCGAAGAATTTTTAAATGATGGTAGAGTTACGGTCAATGGTGTAGTAGCGTCAATCGCCACAGTCCTAAATGAAGGCGATGAAGTTAGAGTTGATGGAAAAATAGTCGAACCCAAAGTCGAATATACCGTTCTATTATTTAATAAACCCGTGGGTATTACTTGTACAACTGAACGTCATATTAAAGGAAATATTATCGACTATATTAATTATCCCGAGCGTATTTTTCCGATTGGTCGTTTAGATAAAGACAGTAGTGGTCTAATTCTTTTAACTAATAATGGTGATCTTGTGAATCAATGCCTTCGCAAAGAAAACGGCCATCAAAAAGAGTATATTGTCGAAGTTGATAAACCAATCGATGATGCCTTTCTTTCAAATATGTCAAAAGGCGTCAGAATCTATAACCCAGTAACCGAACACTATGTCAAGACATTACCTTGCAAGTTAAAAAAAATTAATGACCGTAAGTTTTCAATCATTTTAACGCAAGGCTATAATCGTCAAATTCGCCGGATGTGCCAAGCTTTTCACTATCACGTCACAAGTTTAAAACGTGTGCGTTTCATGCACCTCAAACTTGATGTCAAAGTGGGCGAATATCGTCTTTTAAGCCAACAAGAAATCGAACAATTAATTGCTGCTGCTAATAACATCAAAGAAAAGAGTTAAGATTATGAATCACAAGAATAAGCCGCGGATTCTATATGTGTTAAAGATTTTAAAAAACACCAATGAAAGTCATCCAATCTCAACGGTCCAATTAATTGAAAAATTAGATAAAGAATATGGTATCAAAGCTCATCGAACAACAATCGCAAGAGACATTGAAGATCTTACAGATTTTGGTTATGACATCCTGGCCATTCATTCCACCCAAAATCGTTACTATTTAGGTAGTCTTGAATTTGAAAAGCCGGAACTGCAACTTTTAATCAATGCGGTTGAATCTTCTAAACTAATTACAAAAACGAAAAGTAAAACTTTAATCAATAAGATTTATCATTTAACAAATCCTTATGATGCTGAGAAACTCAAAAGTTTTCACAACCTCAATACGCGTATTAAACCACATAACGAAAATATCTACTATATTGCAGACAAAATTAACGAAGCAATCTGCGCAAAGAAAAAAATTTCTTTCACTTATTTTCAATATACCGCTCGTAAGGAAATTAAACTCAAAAATGATGGCCATCCATATATTGTGAGCCCTTATGATATGTCTTGGGTTGGCGATTATTTCTATATGTTTGGTTATAGTGAGAAACATAATAAGATTGCTACATTTAGAGTTGATCGAATTTATGACACACCAACTCTTTTAGACGAAGATGGCTACCCAATGCCAAAAGATTATAATTCCGATGAATTCATTAAAGAAGCTTTCAATGTCTATGAAGGTCAAAAAGTTAATGTTCAACTACGTTTTAATAATGAAATCATGAATGTCATCATTGATAACTTTGGCAAAGATGTGAAAATGATTCAGCTTGATGATGACTATACAACAATTGAAGCAGAAGTGATGTTAAGTCCGACATTTTATGGATGGATTTTCTGTTTAGGTGAAGATATTGAAATTGTTTCACCTAACGACGCCGTTAATGAATATCGTAAATTATTAACCACTCAAATCCAAAAATATCAATAATTAATAATGACACCGTTTGTTTATAAAATAACGGTGTTTTTTATTGACACATCGAATTTCATCATTATAATTATTTTAGTATACAAGTAAACTAATTATCGAGGAAACGAAAATATGACTTTATATATTAAGAATGTTGAAGAAATGTTGAAGAGTTATGCCACGATTCGAGAAGCTTACAGTAACTATTTAAGCAAAATTTTCGATGATGGATCATTCTCGCCCAATGAAATTAATATTCTAGTCTTTCTTCACAATAACCCCAGTATTAATACTAGCAAGAAACTAACCCTAACTTTATGCGTTTCTAAAGGCTTAATCTCTAGAAGTGTTGATGCCTTAATCACTAAGGGTTTACTAATCAAAGAGAAAGATTTAAAAGACGGCCGTAATGCCCACTTAAAGTTAAGTGTTAAAGCTGAACCACTAATCCTCAAAATGCAAGAATCAAAAGACCGTTTTGCCGAACGTTTAATTGAAAATATTGATCCGCAAGAATTTGCTATATATCAAAAGGTTCAAGCACAAATCGACCAAAACCTCGAAGAAGCATTACATAAATAAAAGGAGATCGCATGCAATTAAGTAGAAACGTAGATCTTGGTAAAGATCCAATTCGTAAATTATTCTTTGCGTTAGCAGTTCCGTCTGTTACATCGCAAATTGTCAATGTCCTATATAACATGGTTGATCGCATGTATATTGGGCGCATTCCAATGATAGGCAAAAATGCCTTAACCGGTGTTGGCGTAGCCTTCCCGATTATTATGATTATCACGGCTTTTGCAGCCCTAACAGGTATGGGTGGTGCGCCTCGTGCTTCCATCATGATTGGCAAAGGCGATAAAGAAGAAGCTAATAAAATTCTAGGTAACTGTTTTATTGCAACTATCGTTTGTGCCGTTGTCTTAACGATAGTAACAATCATATATTGTGAACCATTGTTGATGCTGTTTGGAGCAAGTGAAAATACCATTCGATATTCACTTGCTTATATGAAAACATATGCCTTAGGAACAATCTTTGTACAATTAACTTTGGGTATGAATGCTTTTATTGCTGCCCAAGGCTATTCAAAGACAAGTATGATGACTGTTTTGATTGGTGCTATCACTAATATTGTCTTAGACCCCGTTCTAATCTATGGTTTAAATCTTGGCGTTAAAGGTGCTGCAATTGCAACAATTATCTCACAAGCTGTCTCAACAGCGTATGTTATTCTATTCTTATGTTCAAAGAAGAGTACTTTACGTCTTAATAAGAAATATTTCAAAATTGAAACAAAAGTCTTGTTCCCTGCCATTGCGCTAGGTGTTGCCCCATTTATCATGCAATCAACTGAAAGTTTGCTAGTATTATGTTTTAACTTTTCATTACTAAAATATGGTGGTGATATCGCCGTAGGCGCAATGACAATATTATCGAGCGTTATGCAATTCTCAATGTTGCCACTTCAAGGTCTAACTCAAGGTGCGCAGCCAATTATAAGTTTCAATTATGGAGCCGGTAATATCGATCGCGTTAAGAAAACATTCAAGTTATTGCTTAAAGTTTGCTTTGGATACGCCTTCACAATGTGGGCATTATGTATGCTAACTCCGCAATTATTCGCACGTATCTTTACTCCAGATGCTGAATTAATTGAATATACAATTTGGAGTTTAAGAGTTTACATGGGCTGTGTCTTCATGATGGGTATTCAAATTGCTTGCCAACAATCTTTCATTGCTTTAGGTAATGCCAAAATTTCAACATTCCTCGCCCTATTACGTAAGATTTTCTTATTGTTACCTTTAATCTTCATTTTGCCATTGTTCATTGAACACAAGACATTCGCTGTTTTCTTAGCCGAACCAATTGCAGATTTTATCTCTGTAACAACAACAGTTATCCTATTTACAATTTTCTTTAAAGATATTGAAAACAACCACATTCATGCATAATATTTTAGAATCGCTTTAGGCGATTCTTTTTTATTGGTAGTAAAAATCAAATAACTATGAGAAAATAAAAAGTTCTCGAAGGAGGTCCACTATGAAAAATAAATCTAAAGGTGTCTTTTATATTGTTATCGCTGCCTTCTTCTTTGCATTGATGTCTCTATTTGTCAAATTAGCAGGCGACTTGCCAACTTTCCAAAAAGTTTCTTTCGTAATCTTGTTGCTGTATTCTTCGCTTTAATTGTCTTGCTTCATCAAAAGCCAACTATCAATTTAAATAAAGGTGATGTGGTGGGTCTCATCTTGCGTTCAACATTTGGCACAATCGGAATCATTTTCAACTTTTATGCTGTCGACCATCTTTTATTAGCTGATGCAACAATTCTTAATAAATTATCACCTTTCTTCGCTGTCTTGGTCAGTACCATTATCCTTAAAGAAAAGATTAAACCTTTTCAATTATTGACGATTGGTTGTGCCTTAATTGGTGCCCTCTTTGTCATCAAACCCGGTAGTGGTATTGTCGCAACACCGGCTTTAATTGGATTGCTTGGCGGTTTAA
>JAHHTG010000120.1 GCA_020024765.1 Thomasclavelia sp.
GATACCGTAATATGGATTGAGATAGTATAAAAATTTTTCACAACTCCCCGTCTTTGAACCATGATGTGATAGTTTCAAGATATCAATATCTTTGATTGGAAATTCACGGATAATCTGAGTCTCAATTTCGTTTGAAATATCACCCGTGAATAAGAATTCCATTTGTCCTAAATAATCAAGATGATAGACTAAACTATTATCATTAGGGTTATCAAATCCTTGATGATTAAGCGAAGTCATAAGCCCGACTTTAGTCAAAAGATTTTTGTCTTCGTAAATAATGTTACGGACATTAAAATCACGAACAAGATTTTGCATATTGCCAATATGATCTTCATCGCTATGTGTAATGATAAGGTAATCAATTTGATAAACACCAAAGCGATTTAATGATTGCCTTAGTAGATAATAACTAACTTTAGGGCCAGTATCAATTAAAATGCATTGTGAATTGAATGGAGCTTTAATCAAAATTGCATCACCTTGACCAACATCGATAAATGTAACACTTCCAAAAATATTTGATATATTACTGATAATTAGCAGTATCACAAGACATTTCTGAAAAAAATTTGACAGCTGGTAATACTTGATTAAACATATAGCGAAGATGATGACCAATAAATCTAAATGACCTTTTATTTGAATACAGTTGAAACTTTCGACTTTTAGGACTAAATAATATAAATGGTTTATCCAGTCTTTATTAATCAAAATAGATAAGAACGAGAGTAAATAAATTAAACTATAAAATTTTAAATAAATTTGATAGAACATCCACTTTATCAAACTAACTTCATTAAAAAAATATCCTTCCATCATTAAAATCATAGTTTTAAAGTCGATTGCATGTTTAAAAATTCCAAACAGATGAATTAATGCACTAATCTTAAATCCAATGTGATAAATAACCTTTGGATTCAATATGACGGAAACTAGGATTGGTAAGCTGAAATAATAGTCATATTCATTTGTCATCCTTCTAACAATTTTAAAAAACAACAAACGCCAAATCGTCATATTAAAGCCAAATAATTGTAAACAAATAAAACACATTACAAAAATCGTTAAAAACTTCGTCTTTGTAAATTTATCAATTATTTTTTCAAGATAATTCAATAATAAATAATAAGAAAATGAGATTCCTACAATTTCAGAGTTTAATTGATCATAATCATTAATCTGCAATAAAAGCTTATTTGCGAATGCACGAACTTCCAAATTATCAATACGTTCTATTCTAAACGATATCAAACGCTGTATTGATGGGATATGAGCACATTTTTCAGCATCTTTTTCATCATATAAATAATAGATATTTTTAGAGTTAAAATTATCATAATGCGTTGGTTTTAAAGCTTTTACGTCTATTTTAACTAAATCCCCTACAGTATATTTATCTTCACTTTTAAATTGAATATCATAAAGCATGTTGGTCATAATAATTTGTTTGCCTTTTACACTTTTAACGTAATAAATCGGTAACTTAAGTAATCTTAAATTAAGACTTAAAAT
>JAHHTG010000013.1 GCA_020024765.1 Thomasclavelia sp.
TCTGATATTCATTAGAGATTTTAAAATATCCATCACTAATATCGTTTTCGATAAATACACATTGTTCATATGTTTTTTTACCAGTTCCAGTCAAGAACTCATTGGTTAGTACATTTAATGTATTTTGAAGTTTGAAATCATTGATTTCTTTTCCATAATCTTTCATTAAATTACTCTTATAATTTTCAATCGATAATTCGTTTTTATCTAACAAATAATTCAACAAAGCTAACTCATATACACGTTTGCCACTTGCGAGCTTCGTTGAAATAAATTCAATCATCTTTTCTTCGTCTTTTGATAACGAAATATTATAACTAGGTTCTTTATCTTTCAAGAAATTATGATAAGAACCATACCTGCTTTCGAAGATTCTTAAAATATCCATTTCGCCATATTTATCAAAATCCTTTAGATTAGGAATTCTTCCAAGTTTATCTTTTAAGCTTAAATAATTATTAAGAATTAATTTTGATTTGCTGAAATTAGCAGCGTCAATCGCTTTAAAAATTTTCTTTCTTGATATTTCGTCAAAGTGAATAGTACTTGATCCAGGAATTATTTTCGCTCCTTCAGAAACATATCTCCTAGCATTATCCTTGTTGTAACTTCGGTCGCCAGATAGCGCAATCGGAATCATGAAATTATTATTGTAATTTCCAATAAAATCCAAAACCACAACATACTCTTTATCTTTTGCCTTACGTAATCCACGACCTAATTGCTGAATAAATACAATCGGCGATTGCGTTGGTCTTAACATAATGATTTGATTTATTTCAGGAACGTCAACACCTTCCGAAAAGATATCTACAGATAAAATATAATCTAACGCATCTTCACCATCTTCGCCAGCCAATCTTTCAATTGCCTCTGTTCTCTCGTCTTCACTAGCGTTACCATTTAAAGCCATTGTTCGATATCCTCTAGCATTCAACATCTTTGATAATTCTTCAGTTTCATCAATTAAACTGCAGAAAATCAAACCCTTAACACGCTCGCCGCTATAACCATAGTATTTAGCATATTTAATAATGTTGTCGACTCTTTCATTAGATGTTAAGTGTTTGAAATGTGTGACAGCCATAGGACCTTTAACTATGTCACCATCTCCGATAACACTTAGATCAGTAATCCCAAAATAATGAAATGGACATAATAAGTCCTCTTCCATCGCATCTTGCAATCTAATTTCCAGAGCAATATTATGATCGAATATTTCGTAAACGTTTTTTCCATCGATATCAGCATCGCAACGATCTGGTGTTGCAGTCATTCCTAACCATAATTTTGGTTTAAAGTAATTCATAATCTTTTTGTAACTTCCGGCAACGCCATGATGGGCTTCATCAATAACAATTGCATCAAATGTATCTGGTTCAAAAGATTCTAAAATATGTTCTTTACTTAAAGTTTGAACGGTCGCAAAGACAAAATCTTTATCAATTTGTTTAAAACTTCCACAAAGTAATCCCATTGAATATTTAGCACCAAAAACTCTTTCATAGGAATTCATTGCTTGAATTGCAATTTGATTTCTATGAACCACAAACAAAATCCTTTCAAATCCCAAATCTTTAATTGCGAAAGCCGATGCTAAAGTTTTACCGGTTCCGGTCGAACTAACCAATAAGGCTTTATCATTTCCAGAATTGTAAATATCTTTCAAGTTATCAATAAAACCAATTTGCATTGAATTTGGTTTTAATAAAGCGAATGAAGAAGAAACAACTCTATCTTCATCTATACGGTTTTGTTTTTCAGCCTCTTTATATATTGTTTCATATTCATCAATAAATTCTTCAAAATTTAAAGCATTTTCCGAATTCCACATATTATTAAATTCATTAAGAATTTCTTGTGTATATTCTTCTTTTTCGGAAAGTACAACCTTTGTGTTCCATTCTTTATTAATAGTTAAAGCGTTCATTGTCATATTGGAGCTACCGACAATAATCTTATATACTTCTTCATTTTTAAAAATATAACCTTTGGTATGGAAACCTTCCTTTGTTCCATTGGTCATAAACATTTTTAATTTAACATTTTTAAGTTCTGATAATTTTCTCAAAGCTACTGGATCACTAAATGTTAAGTAATCAGTTGTTAGAATTTTACCAGGAATATTTTTTTCTTCTAATTCCTTCAAGATTTGTAAAAGAGGAGTTATTCCACCACGTGTGATGAAGGCGACACTAATTGCAAACTCATTACATTTCGAAAGTTCTTTTTCAATTTCCGTTAATACTTTTTTGCCATCTTTGGGATCGTTAAAAATCAATTCTGGTTTGAATAATAAGTTTTCATTCTCTAAATGTAAATCATTCATATAAATGTTCCTCTTTTCTAGAATCATCTATTTTAATTATACAGGTTATATTATTTTTTTAAATTGATTAGAAAGCGTTAAGAGAAGCTATTATATTTAGTTTTTCCATTGTATTAGAAACAACATTTACATATGTTTTATTTTAAATTGTTTATACTGTATCAATTCATATAATTCAGGATTTGGAATTTGAAATTTTCAAAACAGATAAAGCCGTAATTGCAAGTTTTAAATTAAATAAAGATAATACCGACGCAAACTTATTAAGACATCTATATCCTTTAATATAAACTAACTCTTCTAATTTGTTTTAAACATTCAAAGGTGTTAATATACGATAGCAAGCATTAAAAAGGAGTAACTATGAATGACTTAAATAAGACTAAGGTAGGTATATCTTGGTTTGTTGATAAAGAAAAGATTAATGAAGATAAAGATGTTCAAGGTTATATTACTGCTATTACTTTAGCTGGTGGTGAACCTGTATATTTAGATAGATGTAGTACTGTTGAAGACGCTATCCATGAATTATCTAAGATTGATTGTTTGGTTATGGCAGGTGGCGAAGATATTAATCCACATTTATATGGCGAAGAAGTATTGCCAACTTGTGGTAAGATTAACGACATTCGCGATACATCTGATTGTCTATTATTCAAAGAAGCCATTAAAAAAGACATACCAGTTCTAGCGGTATGCCGAGGTATGCAACTATTAAATGCATTATGTGGTGGTACTTTATATCAAGACTTAAACACAATGCATCCAACCGATATTATCCACAAAGATCCTGAAGGTAAGGAATTTACTTATCATGATATTAAGGTTGCTGATAATAATATCTTGAGCGAAGCTTTAGGTGGCGAAGGAACATATGAAGTTAATTCTTGGCACCATCAAGGTATCAAGGATTTAGGCCATAATCTAGAGGTTGTAGCTGTAGCAGAAGACGACATGATTGAAGGCATTGTTTTAAAAACAGCTAAATATATCTATGGTGTACAATTCCATCCAGAACGTTTAGTAGTTTCCGGTAAAAAAGATTACTTATCAGTATTTAATTCTTTAATAACTGTGTTATAATATGTGTGCATGACTAAGGATTCCCCCTTAATCATCATACTTTGGGCAGCAAAAATTCGAACTTCTTTGCTGCTTTTTTATTTGCTTAAATACGACATTTATTGCAAATAAATAACTATTTACACTAAGTATTATTAGTTATAGTATTAGACATATAAATATAAAAAGGAATAAGAGATATAAATGCAAATGCACTTTGAACCCGTAACTGATGAGAATCGATCCACAATCGAAGCTCTTCATCCATCTTTAGAACAAATTAACTTTATCGAAAGTGTTAAAGAATGTATGAGTGAAGCCGATGGCTATGAAGGTTGGCGACCTCATGGTGTCTATGTTGATGATGAACTAGTTGGATTTGTCATGTATGGTTACTTTGAAGAACCAGGACCAAGACTTTGGTTAGATAGAATTCTAATTGATGAACGCTACCAAGGTAAAGGTTATGGTCAATTATTAGTACATGCAATGATTGAACGTTTAACTAATGAATATCCAAACATGGATGAAATTACTTTAAGTGTTTATGATACTAACCCACGTGCTATTCACGTCTATGAAAAAGCCGGCTTTAGATTTAATGGTGAATTAGATACTAAAGGCGAAAAAGTCATGGTTTATAAAATTAAACGATAAAATAAATAAAGCCAAGCAATATATGCTTGGCTTCTTTTTCGAAGGGATAGAACAATATAATTTTTTTATAGTTTATGTTGCTTATATGCAATGAACTTGTTGAAACAATCAGCAATGTATTCTTCTTTAGTCATACCTGATGTTTCATCATAAGCTGTATCGCCTAAGAATTGTGCAGCATGAAATAATGTTGCACTATCCTTTAATAAAGCACTAAGCATTGCTTCAGCTTCTTCAGGTGTATTACCACCTTCAACCAATGCGCATTTAACAACGTTGTATACGTCTACTTCTGATTCGTTTAAGATTGTATTAATTTTATTATTCATATTTTACTTCCTCCATAATTAAGTTTAGGGTTCTCTTTTTCCCTTCACTCTCGTTATTACACACAATTTATCTTTTCCTAAAAAATATTTTAAAAAAATTAATATTTTCTTTACTTTTATATTATACCTTATAAATAACAGATTTATATACCAAACATAAATAAAAAAGTAGGAATTTTTCATCCCTACTTTTTTAATACTAGGTTATTGTCATGCCGTCAAGAAGTGTTCTTGAGTTAACCTACATGTATCATTATACATCTAAATAACACAAATATGTATATAAAAAGGCAAAAATTTCACTTTTTGCCTTAAACGTCATTTTCCCTATTTTAGAATTTCACCGAAGAATTCTTTTAATGTAACCTTTTCAAGAACTTCATTACTTGCCTCATCAATGAAATTAACAGTTACATCAAGTGTTTCTAAAGTCTTACCATCAAACATTTGATAGATACCACTTGTGATTAAAATTGGTAATCCCGCAAAAATTAATGTTTTGTTGTAAAGACTCTTATCAACATAGATATTGAATTCTGAATAATCTTCGTTTGGTTCAATCTTTTTGAAGGCTTTAGCTGATTCTTTACTATCATCAATCATTCTATTAAAGATTTCTGTAAATTCAGTACCTAGTTCTTGCATTAAACCACGATAAGCTTCAGCAGGAATTTCCATTGTCACACTGTGGTCTTCGTTGATTGTAATTGTAGTAACACCCTTTGGTTGATACATTGCTTCTAGTTGTTCAGCAGATAATCCTTCAAAGAAGATTGCAGGCATTGTAACTACAACTGGTTCTTCTGGAATGACATATTCTTCTTCTTTGTCATTGCCACATCCTACTAGTCCTAAAACTAGTAAGCAACTTAATAAAGTAATAATTAATTTCTTCATGACTATTTTTTACCTTTGTTGTTCTTTTCAATGAAAGAATCATAAACATCTTCAGCATCAATTTCACTATCAATACTATGTAAGAAGTCACATAGTTCAACACCCTTAACACCTTCAAGATAAGTTTCAGCATTGTCTTCAAGATATCTTGATAGTAACATGATAGCTTCAGTTTCGGATAATCCACTAGCGATTAAACGTTGAATAATTTCTTCTTGTGGATCATTCATTACATCTTCAATTGTATATTGTTTCATTTCTATAGCTCCTATTAAAACACTTATATTATATCTTAATCTTGATAAAATTCTAATCGTTATACACGATTTTAAACATTAATTCCTAAAAACATGGTAAAGTTATATAGATAGATATGATGAAGGGAAGAAAATAAATGTTAATTACTAAAGATGTATTTAAAAAATATTTAATTGAGAACGGGAAAATGTCAGCTAAAGATGTTCGTCACTACTCAAATATCTTAGCTAATATCGCTATTGATACTAACGTTTGCGGTTGTGACTTCTACAATCGTGAAGCTAATTCATATAAAGAATTAATCAGTGAAATTCTTGTATCACCTGTATATCGTTTAAAGAATAAGAAATTACAAGGTGCATGGGATATCGCTATTGATTACTTCATTGAAATGCTTGCAAGCATGGGTGAAGTTGCAGAGGAATGCACTTGTGCATGCGCTTGTGAAGAAACAAAAGAATGTGCATGCGAAGTTAAAGAAGAATCTAAGGAATGTTGCCGTGGTACAGTAAGTAAAGAAGATTTCGTTGCTTACTTAACTGAAAACACAAAGCTAGTAGCTTCAACAATTAAGAACTACTCAGAAGGTTTATCAAACATCACAATTACATTAGGTATGGATGACCAACCATTCTATGGTCGTTCAACTTGTTCATATACTGATTTAGTGGCAGCTATTCTTGAAAATGAAACTTATGTTACTAAACGTAATGAATTAAACAAGACTTGGAATTCAGCTTTAAAGTATTTCTCAAAAATGCTTGCAGCTAAATAATCAATTTGTCCTCTTATTTAACATGGCCGGTATTACTACCGACCATGTTTTTTATAGTTCATTATATTTTAAGTTCTTACCTTTAGAATTCGCTACAGTGTATTTCTTAGCGTTTTTAGCAATCTTATCAGTTAGACATGACCTAATATCTAAGTTATTCATTTGAGCAAATCTCAACAAGAAAAACATCACATCAGCATATTCTTCTTGAATGTGTTCTAATGACTTTGGGTCATTAAATAAGTCATGCATTTGTGCTTCATTCTTAAAGCGAAAGATATCCAATAATTCATTGGCTTCTGTTGAAATTCCGATTGCTAAATCCTTGTGATTATGGAACTAATCCCAGTCTCTTTCTTCACAAAAGTCTTGAACCATTTTAATTAATTCACTAATTTTTACATCATTCATGCCCATACCTCAATAATACAACGAACCTACAATCATAGATCCATTTTAAAAATATATCTTAACTTGTTTAACCTTAGACGTTTCATTGCTTATATGGAAAAAGGACCAGCTATTAGTCCTTATTGCTCTAAAATTTAATAAAGGGCCACACGAACATGACCCTTTATTAACGAAAAGTAAGAATAGATAAATCGCATTAATAAGAATTGATACGAAACGTATCTATCCTAGCCAAGTGTATTTTATCACATCTATAATTATTTGTATGGATTTTAAATACATATCGCACATTATACAATGATATTCTTACTTTTTGGGTACACTAGTCTCTTTTTATCATTTCTAAAGCAACTTCCATCATTTCAATCGCACTTTCGCGATATTCATGTGATAAGTTGTAGACGCCATCTTCTGACAGCACCCCTCTTTTTAAATCTTCAGGAATTAAATGTTTTTCATCATCTTCTAAATCTTGATTTCTTTCTTCGCTGTAATAGTAATAATTTAATAGTGCTTTATAGTCATCTTGATGTTCTTTTAAATATTTAAGAATTTCACTTAATTCTTGAAGTTTAGCTTGGTGTTCTACCATAGTATTTTCATATTTTGTGATATGTTCGTAATTTTTCATAATTAACCCTTAAGCATTTTATATAGCTTATACATGAAACCATTAATTGGTAAGATAAAGTCTCCAACCAGTTCTTCTACAACACCATTAAAACCTTTTTTGAATTCATAGACACCATAGTCTTCAGCCTTTTCATCAAAGTTACCTGAAATACCATAGAAGTTATAACGATTGATATGTTGTTCAAGGCAATGACGAATCATATACCATTGAATAGCGTATGGGGCATTAAACTTTTTAAACTTATCATAAGCTGCACTAAAGAGATAAACAACTTCATTATCTTCAATAGTAAATAAAGAACTGGCCATCGGAATTTCTTGACCATAGTTGCTTTCTAATTCGTCAGCTTCTTTTAATTTATCTTGTGTTAAAGTTAATGCTTCCTCATTCACCTTTAGTTTATTTAAGAGTTTCTTGTTGTTTGGAGTATCTAAAAGTTTAGTGGTGATTGTTGCATGTTCATCAGTTAAACTATTTAGTTCATCAGTCAAACGTGACTTATAATCTTCAATATCTAAGTAAGCAAGTAATAACTTAGCCTTAGGCCCAAATATTCTTAAATAATCTTCGTAGAAACTTAATTTACGAGCTTTGAAGTTACGACGATTTGCAGTATGTTGCATCATCTCATAGAAGATGCCAACTTCTTCAACACTTAACTCTTTAACTTTAATTCCAGTTTTAAGAGTTTTGTTTACTGACCAACGAGTTTGTTGGTGCATAGCCTTAAGCAAAGATGCTTCATCTTGATTATCTAGATATAAAGAAAACATCCATCTAACTTCCGAAATAACACTATAGTCATTAGTAAAACCTTGATGTTGATAACCTAGTGTCTTTAAGTTATCGACAACATAACTGTTGTCAAAACCATTCTCAACAAGATTACCATCAATATCTCTTTCTTTATATAAGACATTTGGATCAAGGATTAAATATAATGCATGTTTTGATTTAAGGTACTGTTTTAAAGCCTTAGTGAAATAAGCTAATAGATTAAGATCACTATAATCAATTAAGAAACCACGTTGCGCATAATAAAAACGAAAGACCTTCATTACCAGAATTGAAGTTAAAGCGGTTGCACAAAGTAATTGGTTATTTTCTTTAACTCCAACATATTCTACTTGCCAATGGTTACTTAATTTCACCTTCATGGCTTCAATACTATTCATAAAATTGCGATAAGGATGTTGACTCACAAAAACTTGATATTCTTCTTGACTAATAACACAGAATTCCATGATTTCCTCCTTTATTTTTTACATAATTTATTAAATGCACGTTTATAATTGTACCTAAATGTTTCAAAATAATCTATATCAAGGGATAGATAATTAGTTTGACCATCTTAGATTCATCTATCTTTTAACAGGATTAGAGATTTTGCGTATAATAATTGTTGAAAATAAGCAATTTATGATTAAACGCTATTTCTTGACAAAGGAAAAATAAGAAGTATACAATGTATACAGTTCACAATGTGAACTAAAGAAAGGGCATAAAGGATGGATGATATTAATGAAATAGTCTTAGAAGCTTGGATTGATTTAATCATGGCTGATGATAGTGAACGTCTTGGCTTAAAGATGCCTTATAACGAAGCCATTATTTGCAATATTCTTTATCACAATAAAGATCAAGTTATGACTGCTACTGATTTATGCAAAGTCACAAAGATGAAGAAGTCACAAATGAATCGTACTTTAACAAGTCTTGAGAAGAAAGGTTTAATTAAACGCGAACGAAGCCTAAACGATAAACGTGAAATTCGCATCGAACTTCTTAATGATGGTAGTGAGTTATTCCGAGAAGTCCATCATCGTAACATTCAAGTTGTTGATAAGATTGTTAAGCGTCTTGGAAGCGAACGTACGAATGAGATTCTTGAGTCTTTCGCATTAATAACGTCTATTGCAAAAGATGAAATTAAATGATTAAATTTTTAGTTGATTCAGCATCCGATTACACTTCTTTAGAAGCTCAGGCCAGTGGTCTTGAATTTGTACCTTTAAAGGTAAGCATCAACGGAACTGAATACCTAAGTGGTATCAATTTAAATAGTGATCAATTCTATGAATTATTAAGTAATACTAGTGAATTTCCAAAGACATCACAACCTTCTCCTCAACAATTTGTGGAAATCTTTGAGAAAGTTAAAAACGACGGCGATGAACTTATTTGTGTTCTCTTGTCTTCAGGCTTAAGTGGCACTTATCAAAGTGCCTGTCTTGCGAAGGAAATCGTTGATTACGATAAAATCTATTTAGTTGACTCACTAGCTGCGACTCATATGATTCGTATGATTGTCGATGCCGGACGTAAAATGGCAAGTGAAGGATTGAGTGCGCAAGAAATTACCGACAAACTTAATGTCTTAAAGACAAAAGTACGAGTTTGCGCGGTCTTAGATACACTTGAATACTTATGCATGGGTGGTCGTCTATCACGTGTCCAAGCTGCAATTGGTGAATTTGCTAAGTTAAAACCCGTTGTTTCAGTTAATGATGAAGGTAAGGTTTACGTCATGGGTAAAAATCTCGGCATAAATAAATCTATGTCTTATATCATCAACTACTTCAAGAATAGTGAAGTTGATGAAAACTACCCGGTTTATTCACTTTATACTTATGGTTTAGAAAACCCACAAAAGTTCGAAGATAAACTTCACACTAACGGCATTGAATTTGCCAAGAGAATTCAAGTTGGTTCAACCATTGGAGCTCACGTTGGTCCAGGAGCCTATGGTGTTCTATTCATTTCTAAATAAATTAAAAAGAGATATCTAATGATATCTCTTTTTAATTATCCAAGTAATTTATTCTTTAATGATTCACTCATTGCAATACCACTTTCAGTAGCGACAATGACATTGTTTTGAATAGTGATTTTACCACTTGCTTTTAGAGCTTCAATAGTCTTATATAATTTATCCTTGTCCCAGTGTAAGTGCTTTGAGATTGTATTCACACCATTTTCAATGTGAGCTACATCCGTGTTTTGGTGATGGCAAACATGGAATAACAATGTTGCCTCAGCAAATTCACGACGTTGTTTAGACTTACGCATGATAATACTGACAAGTCCTCTCTTAGGCGCAAAGATGAAGACAACTAAGAAGATTAAGCCTGTTACAACAGCCATCATTCCTGCAATTGATACATCAAAGAATGCAGCTGTTTGGTAACCGATAATACCACTTAATGCCCCAAACAAAGTACTAAGTCCTAACATCACCTTTAAATCATCAGTTAAAAGATAAGCTGTGATTGGTGGACCAATCATGAAAGCTACTACCAAGACTGAACCAACAGCCTCAAACGAACCGACAGTTGTAAGTGAAACTAATGTCATCAAGGCATAGTGTAAGAAGACCGGTGAAAAACCAAGCACACCTGCTAACATTGGATCAAATGTAACAACTTTTAATTCTTTATAGAAAATGATGATAAAAGCGACATTTAAGAGTAATAAGAAACCTGTTGTATAGATTGACTTAGCTCCGATATCATGGCCAAACACAACCATACGATCAAATGGCGCAAAAGCTAATTCACCAAGTAAAACTGAGTCGGTATCTAGATGTACAGAACTTGCATAACGAGTAATTAAGATAATCGCAATCGAGAAAAGCAATGGGAAGACAATACCAATGGCTGAGTCTTCGGATACAAGTCTTGTTTTTGTGACCATCTCTGTTAGCCAAACTGTGACAACCCCAATGATTGCTGCACCAACAATTAAGAATGGTGAACTTAAGTCTTGAGTTAAAAAGAAAGCTAACACAATTCCTAAAAGAATTGTATGTGTAATTGAGTCAGACATCATCGACATCTTACGTAAGACAAGGAATGTACCTGGCAAAGCACAAGCTACGGCAACAATCACCGCAATGATTTGAATTTCAACTGCAGCTGACATAATTATGCCTCCAATCCTTTGTATAATTGACGATTCTTATGACGTTGGTACATTCTGAAGATAATACCACGACCTGGCGCAAATAATAAACTAAAGATTGCGATAATCGTAACACAAGTTACAATTACAGGCCCTGTAGGCAAACCAGGAACAGCCGAACTAATTAAAGTTCCGATGACGCCTGATGTTGCACCGAAGATTGATGCCAAAAGAATCATGATATTGAGGCGATTTGACCATTGTCTAGCAGCAACAGCTGGCGCAATCAACATCGCACTCATAAGTACTACCCCAACTGTTTGAAGACCAATAATGATCGCAATAACAATCAAAAATGATAGTAATAAATTTAGACGATTTGTATTGTAGCCAATAGTTTGAGCAAATTCAGGATCAAACGATATTAACTTGAATTCCTTAAATAAGGCTACGACAATAAGTAAAAGAATCGTTCCAGTAATAGCCATTAGGATGACATCACGTTGAAGTAATGTCGAAGCTTGACCATAAATGAAACGTTTTAAGCCTGCTTGGTTAGCGTTTGGAACTTTTTGAGAATAAGTTAAAAGCACCATTCCCAAACCAAAGAAGACCGACATTACTAAAGCTAATGCACTATCAAATTTAATGCGTGAATTCTTGACAATGCTCAAGATAAATAATGTCGCAAGTGCTCCAGTTAATAGCGCACCAAATAAAAGAACTTCGGTATGTTTACTACCAGTAAGTAAGAAGGCAAGTACCACGCCTGGTAAAGCTGCGTGAGAGACTCCATCACCAAGCAAGCTTTGTTTTCTAAGAACCGCAAAACTGCCTAGAACCCCACTAATAATTCCTAGTAAGGCCGAGCCTAATGCAACAGTTTGGAAAGTGTAGTCATTAAGTAAAGCTAATAATGTGTTCATTATTTGACTCCTTTAACCTTTAAACCACGGCCTCCATAAGTCTTAGCGATATTTTCTTCAGTGAAGACTTCTTCAACTGGTCCATTCGCAACAACTTGTAAGTTAATTAAAGTTGCCCAATCAAAGTATTCAGTAACGGTTTGTAGGTCATGGTGAACAACAATAACTGTTTTACCTTGTTGCTTAAGTTCTTTTAATAATTTAATAATTGATTTTTCCGTTTGAACATCAACCCCTTTAAAAGGTTCGTCCATAAAATAGATATCAGCTTCTTGAATAAGCGCACGTGCTAAGAAGACACGTTGTTGCTGACCACCAGACAATTGGCTAATTTGACGATCAGCAAATTCACGCATACCTACTTTATCAAGCATTGCATAGCTCATTTCTTTTTCTTTTTTGCTCGGACGTTTAAACCATCCTAAATGGCCATAGCGTCCCATCATTACAACATCTAATACTGTTGCTGGGAAATCCCAGTCAACACTACCGCTTTGCGGTACATAAGCAATTAAATGCTTATTGTTTGCATCTTTAAATGTTACCGCACCGGAAACTGGTTTGATAATGCCAAGCATTGTCTTAATCAATGTTGTTTTACCAGCCCCGTTTGGTCCGATAATCGCAACTAATTTGCCAGTTGGAATACTTAAATCGATATCCCATAATACCGGTTTTGCATCGTATGTAACGGTTAAGTCATTTACTTCTACTGCAAAATTTTCCATTAGTTTACCTCCCTTATTTTAATGCGTTAACGATTGTATCAATATTAGCCATACATGTCTTAATGTATGTATCATCACCCGATGCTTCATCTCCTAATGAATCAGAATATAATTCACCACCAATAGCGACTTCAAAGCCTTTAGCCTTTACAGCCGCTTGAAGTGCTTCGATGTTTTTAGGTGGAACCGATGTTTCGATAAAGATTGCTTTAATACCAGTTTCAGCAATAAATGTTGCTAAGCTACTAACATCAGCTGTACCAGCTTCGGCATCAGTACTAATACCTTGCAAACCTTTAACTTCAAAGCCATAAGCTTTGCCAAAGTAACGGAATGCATCATGAGCTGTAACTAAGATTCTATGTTCAGGTGTTAATTCTTCAGCACGACTTCTAATATATTCATCAAGTTCATCTAATTGAACTAAATAATTCTCTAAGTTTGCCGCATATGTTTCAGCGTTTTCTGGATCAAACACTGATAGTTGATCACCAACGTGTTGAGCTACTACTTTCCAAATATTCACATCAAACCAAATATGTGGGTCATAGATGTCAGGATTGTTTTCGTCAGCTAATAATTCGGCAGGATCAACTGTATCACTCGCACAGATGACATTGCGATCTTGTTTTGAAAGAGCGGCAAAGATATCGCCCATCTTACCTTCTAGATGTAAACCGTTATAGATAACGATATCAGCTTCTTGCATAGTATTTACATCACCAGCCGAAGCTTGATACATATGTGGATCGATACCTGGACCCATTAAAGCTTCGACATTAGCCTTATCACCAACGATATTTTTAGCTAAGTCATATAACATAGTTGTTGTTGTGACGATGTTCATTTTGCCATCTTCAACTTTATCTGTTTCATTTGAACAACCAACTAGCCCTATAACCAAGCTAGTTAATAAGCAAATAATTGCGAACTTTTTCATCAATTTATTCATACTTTTTACCTCTATCTAACATAAATTTGTGTTGCAGCTTTATAGCTAATCGTAATTGTCTTATCATCTTGGATGAAACTGATTGGTCCTTCATATTCACCTTTATGTAAGATTCTGATTTTTTCATTAATTTGCATACCGGTCGAAGTTAAGTAATCTAATAAATTACCATCTTCAATAATGCGTGAAACAGTAGCTTCTTGACCTTCTTCTAAGGTATTTAAAGTTCTTTCTTCCTGTTCTACAACCGGTAATTTTCCATGACGCGGAATAATTGCTCCGTGTGGGCAAGTCTTAGGATAACCAAGATATGCATCCAAACGATCAATCATCCGTTCTGGAGCGATATGTTCTAATAAATGTGCATCTTCATGAGCTTCACGCCATGTATAATTTAAATGTTCCATTAAGAACACTTCCCATAGACGATGGCTACGAACAATCTTGATACAAGTTTCAAGTCCTAGCGGAGTTAACTTCGTACCATGATATGCCTTGTATTCAACTAGACCTTCTTGTTGAAGTCTTACAAGCATCTCACTAACGGAAGGTGCTGCAAGTTCCATCTTCTCGGCAATTTCTTTATTGGTTACAGAATTAAATTCTCCACCTAGTTCATATATTACTTTTAAATAATCTTCTTTATTCGATGTCATATTTACCTCTTTTTAGGTTACCCTAAATTTAATTTTATTATCCGCTAAATTATACTATTAGTCAATATCTAAGGCTTAAATAATGTATTTATTTAAATTCCCACCTCGATTATATCAATAGGCATTATTAATTTGTGTTTTTAAATACAATTTAGAGTAAATATACAATGGTTATTAGCTTTTCATGTGTATTATTTTGTAATAACAAATTAATACAAAAGTTTTATCCATTGACCAAGGTTTACCACTATCTTCTTTTATAACGATTTAGGACTTTTATAACGTTAAATGGTATCATTTAGAAAAGAGGTTTGACTTATGCATAAATTTAAAATTGGTGAATACGTAAAAGTAACTTTTGGAAATGAAGAAATTGTTGGTGAAGTCATTTTAGTTAGTGAAGAAACTATTGACATTTTGATGATTGATGGCGGTCGCATGACTGATATCCCAATCGCAGAAGCCATTTTCCTTCCTAAGAGCTATATGAGTCCGGAACAATTCCAAGTCTATGCACGTTATGAATTGCCGGTTGAGGGTGATGTCGCAATTGGCAATATTGAAAACTTAAACGAATTAGAAATCACAATTCTTGATTTAAAAGAAGCTATTAGTAACTTCCTTGACAAAGATGAACCATACAGTGAGTTCATTCAAAATTATTTCCGTCACTTTATGGCCAAACTCAACCAACAATATAACGAACTTGATCAAAGTATTGAACTAGGCAGTGCTCATCAAACTTTTGGCTATGTCTTAAATAGTTTAATTGGTGGTTCCAATCTATATATTAAAGAAGAGATGGATGACAATGAATGTCTTGTAATGATGAGAGATCTTGAAAAATATCTCGATACCTATTTAACTAATCTGCCTTTACCATTTGAAGAGAGAATTTTTAGTGTTGAAGAAATGGAAAAGTATGCTGTGCGTGCATGCCAACCAGATGCCCTAAAAAGTTTAAGTGAAACAGATTTAGACCATTATCGTTTAATCATTAATCGTTTAGCTGATATGCATAATCCGGTCGGTCTTGATATTCGTGCTTATGCCTATTATTGTGGTGGAACAGCTTTCCCACAAGATTTCTTTAAAGCCGCTGAAGACTTAAAGTATATTTATGATAACTTTGATAATAATGATTCATATCGTGCAGCAAATGCCTTAGGTTATATTTATTATTATGGTCGATTAAATAAAGGTGAACCTGACTATCAACAAGCCTATCAATATTTCTCACATGCCGCTTTTAATGGCAACTTTGAATCAATTATGAAGATTGGTGATATGTATCATCATGGTCTTATTGTGAAGAAAAGCTTGCAAACGTGTCGCCAATTAACTCATTTTGTCTATGATCAAACCCTTAATAACTTTGCGCGTGGCGAACATAATAATGAATTTGCCGACGCTGCACTACGCATGGGTACTTTAGCCTTAGAACAAATTGAAAAAGACACTAATTGTTTTGAAGCTTACTATTATTTATCACAAGCCCGTTATGCAATAAAATTAAGAATGATTGAATACCCAACCTTCTTTGGGGATGAAGTTGTTAATCAAAAGATAGAAGAGGCTTATAAAAAAGTTATTGAATATCCAAATACTTTCAACACTGAATATTTATATAATTCAACATTCGAAAGTATTTTTGCGGGTAATGACTTAAAACGTTGTCCAATCAACGTCAGTGTTAAATACCATTTCAATAAAACGACATTAACATTTAAACCTTCGAAGATTAAAGATCCCGATGCAGTTCAACCAAGAATTTTCTTAACCATTCCCGAAGTTAATTTTGTCGGCATGGTTGATAGTTTTACATTGAATGTTGAAAGCTCAAATAACGAAGGCAAAGATAGACATTTTAGTTTTGATGATGTTGAAGATAATACACTATATTTTGATGGTGTGCCCTTCTTTATCGTTCACGAAAATGAAAAACTTAATTTTGAGGCAAGCCACCCCGATAAAAAAAGCCTTGAATGTCATCGCTTTGCAGGTGTTAATGCCTTAAGCAATCCTCAATTTATCCATAATTTTTTAATTGACGATATGCCAGAATGCTATAAAGGTTATGTCTTCTCAATTGAAATTGATGGCAAGGATATTGATATGGTTGTTCGAGATATCTTTGAATTAACAGATAGCCAAATGGTAATTTCACCAAAGCTTTGTCAGAAATTAACAACTGTTTTGAAATAATTTTAGCTAAATATAAAATTATCGTCTAAACAATTTTAATTGATATCTTATTCCTATATTTATAAAAGGTTGTCATACCTAGTAGTAATTACTAAGTATGACAACCTTATTTTTGATTAATTAGTTTTTTAATTAATACTTCATCTGCATAATTATAAACTTTACCATCATAACGTACATTAGGACCTTTGGCACACATTCGCATACAGCCAACACCCTTAAGCTCAACATTGCTTGGTAAATTGTTTAAAATCGCTTTTAAGTTTGTCTTTCTTGAACACATCTCACCTTTACAAACTTCTAAACAATGAACATCTTGAAATTTAAGACTTGGGAAACGTTTAATAATCGCCATTAAAAAACTCTCTTTAACTTCTAATACTTGGGCAACCTTTTCCACATCTTGATGATTGAGAACATCGTTGTGTTCGGCTTGGATTTCTTTTAGCAAATTGATTAGAGCTGTTTGATCACCAGGTGCGCCTTGACGTCTATAATATGCAATCGCTTCTTCAATTTTCCACATGGTTATAACCTATTTTTCATGTACAAGTTTACCTGTCATGTGTTCGATATGAATGGCAATTAATTGCACCGCACTTAATGAACGTTCAATTTCTTTATCAACTTCCTCACTAGTTGGGAAGTACTTCAAGCCAAGACTTCGAACTTGTTTTAGAGTTGTTTCTGAATCAGTTACAAGTTCAGCACGGCCAAAGGCAATGACACTAGTTATCCACCAAGCCCAATCATCTTCTTTATGAAAACCATTATCCCAAGTTGTGAAACAAACTTTATCATTTTGAGCAATCGCATCAATCTTATGGCCAATTTTAGCTCCATGAATATAGATTATGTTTTCTTCAACATCATATGTGTAGTTAACCGGTACACCATATGGATAACCATCTGTACCATATAAACTCAAAACAGCCCTTTGACCATTTATCAAAACTTCAATACATTTTTCTTCACTAACTTGTTGGTTTATACGTCGCATATTTCTAAACATATTCCACCTCTATTAATTCCACATCTATATTATATATGTATCCTTA
>JAHHTG010000014.1 GCA_020024765.1 Thomasclavelia sp.
TTATTAATAAGTTATGGAATGCTTCTCGTTTCGTTCTTATGAATCGAGGAGAAGATTTTGTGTCAACAGATTTAGAATTATTATCCGAAACAGATCATTGGATTGTTGCACGTTTAAATGAAACAATTAAACAAGTTACAATGAATCTTGATCGTTATGAATTTGCGATTGCTGGTAATGAATTATACAGTTTCGTCTGGGATGATTTCTGTTCGAATTACATCGAATTCGCAAAGGCTGGTTTAAATAGTGAAGATGTAAAGATTAAGCATGCTACATTAAACACATTATTATATGTTTTGGATGCAATTTTACGCTTATTACATCCATATATTCCGTTTGTAACGGAAGAAATTTATCAAGCAATTCATGGCAAAGAATCAACAATCTGCAAGGCTACTTGGCCTACGGTTTACGAAGATGTTAATACCGATAATGCTGCCATGGTTGATATTTTAATTGAAATTATCAAGCAAGTTCGTGAATTACGTAGTGAAAATGATTTAAAGCCTTCGAAAGAATTATCGATGCAAGCAGAACTTAATTTTGAATTAAATGAAAATTTAAAGGCTGTTTTATTCAAGATGTGTAAAGTTAATGTTGTGCCTTCACTCGAAGTTGAAACTATCGTTCGTCCATTAAGCGAAGGTAAGATTCTATTTGCGATGAGCGAAGTTGTTGATATCGAAGCTGAAATCGCAAAAATCGAAAAAGAACTTGCAGGTCTTCAAAAAGAAATCAGTCGTTCGAATGGTATTTTAAGTAATGAAAATTTCTTAAAGAAAGCACCAGAAGCTAAGATTCAAGTTGAAAAAGAAAAACTTGTAAAGTACCAAACATCATTTGATACTTTACAAAATAAATTAAAGGAATACCAAAGTCGTAGGTAAATAATATGAGTAAACGTAATTCGGAAAATAAGCATCATTCAATTTTAGCCTCTGTGGCTTTAGCTTCAATTCCGGTTGCTTTAATCAGCCTTGGGAATGCGAAATTCAAGAAAATTTTTAAGATTAATCGTGATTATTTAAATCGTGATATTGTTGATTTCTTACCAGATGATTTTACTGTTGGTGCCTTTAATGAAACCGCAGATCGTAATTTTGATTGGTATAAGCATAGCAATCTTAAACACATTACCTTAAATTCGTTTGAAGGATACAAGTTAGATGCAGTATTAACTGAAAATCATGATAATCATAAATATGTTATCTTAGCACATGATTATGACACAGACCGTTTTGCCTTGCTTCAACAAGCTTATATGTTTGACAAATTGGGATTTGATATTTTAATGATAGATTTAAGGGGTTGGGGCGATTCCGAAGGTGAATATACATCCCTTGGTTTTAAAGAATCTTTAGATATCTTAGCTTGGGTTAAATATCTCTTAGACAATGACCATTTCGCTGAAATTGGCTTATATGGTGTTGGCCTAGGGGGAGCAAGTGTTTTACTTGCTGGCCAACACTTAAAGCCATCACAAGTGAAGTTTATTATTAGTGATTGTGCGTATCAATCAATTAAAAGCTATATCGAGAATGCCTTTAATGCAAAACCTTATATGCAAGTAATTACACGTAGAATTAAATCTGTTTTAGGTTTTGAATTAGAAGATGGCAACATTTTAAAAGCTGCTGAAAAGATTGATATTCCTACACTTTTTATACATGGTGATAAAGATACGGTTGTATCTGTTCAAGATACTTTATCTTTATATGAAGTTTGCAATGCCAAAAAAGAACTTTTAATTCTTGAAGATAGCGAACATGGATATAATTGCTATCGTGAAGGATTTAAAGATTGCCTTCAAAACTTCGTTGAAAATTTATAGATTTTAGAGCTATCTCTTGTGAGGTAGCTCGTTTAGTTTAGTGAGATTATGCTAAAATAATATATATGTATTTATTAGAAATTTACGTGACAAATGCCGCTTTAGCAGTTAATCGACCATTCACTTATTATAGTTTGAAACCGGCGAAAATTTTTACTCGTGTTGCGGTTACGTTTTCTAATCGCCGTTGTTTGGGTTTTGTGACAAGTGTTATAGAAACCAATCATACACTTAAACAAGTGAGTGATGAACTAGGTTTTGAGCCTTTAGAAATTATTGAGAAGGTTGATGAAGAACCAATTCTCAACCAAGAACTTTTTGACTTGGCTTGTTGGCTAAGTAGAACTAGTGTTAGTCCCTTAATTAGTTGTTTAAATGTCATGTTGCCAAAGACTTTAAAGACAGGTGTTATTGCATATAAACCAACAAAAATTAAATATATTCGCAAACTTCCTAATGACAAAAATATCCAATTAACCATTAAGCAATTAGCTGTCTATGAACAATTAGTTGATGGTCAAACATATAGTGAAGCATCAAAATTATCACGTGCCATTATTAAGAAACTAATTGAATTCGGCTTAATTGAAATTTATTTAGCTGATAAAGAGAATATTCAAACGATTGGTGGTCAGGAACATTTCAAAACATTAAATTCCGATCAGCAAAAAGCTTATGATAATCTGATTCAAAGTGATAAAAGAGTTAATTTGTTATATGGAGTTACCGGTAGTGGTAAGACAGAAGTTTATCTTCATTTAGCTGATTACTACTTGAAACGTGGCCAACAAGTATTGATTTTAGTACCAGAAATTTCTCTAACACCACAAATGATTGATAGAGTAAAAAAACGCTTTAGTGATGTCGCAATCTATCATTCCTATTTAAATAATCAAGAACGTCATCGCCAATATTTCAGCGTTCTAAAAGGTGAAGCACGAATCGTTGTTGGAACACGTTCATCAGTCTTTTTACCATTCGAAAATTTAGGTTTAATTATTGTAGATGAAGAACACGATAGTTCTTACAAGCAAGATGATACGCCGTGTTACAATGCAAAGAATGTGGCATTTAAACGAGCTATTGATTTTAATGCAAAAGTCTTATTAGCCAGTGCAACGCCAACTCTTGAATCTTATTCAAGAGCTTTAAAAGGCGATTATCAATTATTAGAATTGCCTAAACGCATTAACGATTGCCTACCCAACATCAATATTATCGATCTTCAAAAAGAAATAAAGATGGGCGGATCATATATGATAGCAAAGCCATTAAAAACGGCAATCGCAAAGACTCTAAAGGAAAATCATCAAGCGATTATTCTGCTAAATCGTCGTGGATATTCGCCGGTTCTTAGATGCGATAATTGTAAAGAAACTTTGATGTGTGGTGATTGTGATGTTGCATTAAGTTATCATGCTTATGAACATTGCTTAAAATGTCATGTCTGTGGCAAAACTTATAAAATGCCATCTGTTTGTCCGTATTGTCATCAAGGTAGATTAAGCCAATTTGGCTTCGGCACACAAAAAGTAGTTGAGGAACTTGAAAAGTTATTTCCAGAAGTTAAAATCGGTCGTATGGATGCTGACACAACAACGCGTAAAAATGCACATGAAGAATTATTATCAAAATTTGGACATCAAGAATATCAAATTTTAGTTGGCACACAAATGATTGCCAAAGGTTTAGATTATCCCAATGTCACTCTAGTCGGTATTCTAAATGCAGATGCTGGATTAATGCACGATGATTTTAATTCAGCAGAAACAACATTTGCGTTATTGATGCAAGCCTCTGGTCGTAGTGGCCGTGCTCAAAATCGAGGTGAAGTTTATATCGAAACATTTAATCCAGACCATTATGTTTTGAAAGCTGTTGAACATCAAAATTATCGCGAGTTTTACAATATTGAAATGCAATATCGTCGTAAAGCTTTCTATCCACCTTATTCACATATCATATCAATTATCATAAAAGATACAAATATTAAGAAATTAGAAAGATCAAAGAATTATTTATATGATATGATTAATAAACTGCCTTATCGCAAATACAGGCCCGTTAAACTCAATAAAATCAAAACTTTTGAACGTTATCGATTTATTTTACGCGATCAAAATTTAATTGATTTATTAAACGATGTGCATCATTTAGTTGACGCATATCTCAAAGAAAAAAATTTATCGAATATCAAAATTGATGTCGATCCGTTATATTTGGAGTAAACTATGCAAAGAAAAATCGCTTATGAAATTATTCTTTCATCATTAATGAATGGTGAATATGCCAATTTAGGGCTAAAAAAACGTTTAAAAGAACTCAAACCAATCCAACGAGGTTTTGTTACCGAACTTGTTAATGGAGTTTTAAGAAATTTCTATTTATTAGAATACCAATACCAAGAATATATTCAAGAAGAACCAAAACTTGAATTCAAAGTTTTACTCGCAATGTCGATTTATGAACGTTTCTTCCTTGGCAAAGATCCTTATGTCTCAATAAATGAATATGTTGAATTAGCTCATTCAAAAAGTGAGAAAGGATTTTTGAATGCTGTATTACGTAAAGTAACGGAGTTCAAAGAACCGAAAGGCAATGATTTAAAAGCTTTAGCTATTCGTACGTCGATGCCATTATGGATTGTAAAGATGATAAATAAACAGTATGACGAAGAACATTTCAATTTCTTAATGTCAGATTTAGACCATGAACCTACTGTTTTTTATCATTTAAATACAACTAAGGCATCATACGCAGATTTAAAACAGTATTCGATCAATATCATAAACGAACACATTTTTACTGCTAATGAAAATATGCTAAATAAAGAAGAATTTATAGAAGGCTTATATTATGTGCAAGACTATAACAGTTCGCGCATTGTTTCTTTCTTAGACCTTCAAAAAGATTCGAGATTTTTAGATGTTTGTAGTGCGCCGGGTTCAAAACTATTTAATGCTTTAGAAATAATTGATGATAAAAATGCTTATGCTAACGATATCCATGCTCATCGTGTTGATTTGATTCGTAAACGTGCAGTGCAATTAGGTTATAGTAATGTCAACTATTTAAATTGTGATGCGACAAATATGACCAAAGAAGATATCGGCGAATTTGATCGTATCTTAATTGATGCGCCATGTTCAGGATTAGGTGTTCTTAAACGTAAACCGGATTTACGTTATCATATTAAACCCGAAAATATTGATGAAATTGTTTTACTTCAAAGAGCAATTTTAGATAATTGTAGTAAACTTTTGAGTGTTGGTGGTATCATGGTTTATTCGACTTGCACTATCAATACAAAAGAAAATGGCCGTCAAATCAAAAACTTTTTGAAGGACCATCCAGAATTTGAATTATTAGTTGAGGAAGACTTAACGGAAAGGAATGACAGCGATCGATTTTATGTAGCTAAACTATTAAAAACTGCATAAATCCTTTATAATAACATTATGAAAAAAATTTACGATTATGATCTTAATGATTTAATTGCCTATGTTGAAGATATAGGTTTAAAGAAATTCAAAGCGAAACAAATTTATAAATGGCTATATAAAAAACGTGTGACAACTTTCGAAGTCATGAGTGATTTATCCAAAGATTTAATTGAGAACTTGAAGAATAATTTTGTGATTGATAGTCTTGAACTTGTTACAAAACAAGTTTCGAGTGATGGAACTGTAAAATTCTTATTCAAACTTGAAGATGGTTCATTAGTTGAGTCAGTATTGATGTGCTTCGACTATGGCTACAGCGCTTGTATTTCAACACAAGTTGGTTGCAATATGGGTTGCACTTTCTGTGCAAGCGGTCTTTTAAAGAAGGTTCGTAACTTAACATCTGGTGAAATCTTAAATCAAGTTGTTAATATCCAAAGATATTTAGATGAAACAGAATCTCGTTTAGCGAATATCGTTGTTATGGGTACAGGTGAGCCATTTGACAACTATGATAATTTAATGAAGGCTTTATCAATCATCAATGATAATGATGGTTTGGAAATTGGAGCTCGTCATATTACTATTTCAACATGTGGTTTAGTGCCAATCATTAAACGTTTTGCAGCTGAACGTACGCAATATAACTTAGCAGTTTCATTGCATGCATCAAATGATGAATTACGTTCTCGTTTGATGCCAATTAATCGTGCGTTTCCATTAAAAGAACTAATGGGAGCATTAAAAGAATATTCAGCAATTAATAATCGTCGTTTAACATTTGAATATTTATTATTGGATGGTGTTAATGACAACGAATCGAATGCTGATGAATTAAAAGATCTATTAAAAGGGATGAATGCTTATATTAACTTAATTCCTTATAATGAAGTGGAAGAAAATGACTATAAGACAAGCGGCGAAAAGAAAGCTTTAGCATTTTATGACATGCTTAAAAAACGTGGTATTGCCGTAACAATTAGACAAAAAAAGGGTGACGATATTGACGCAGCATGCGGTCAATTACGTGCTAAATATACTAAATAAAGGAACATTATGGAGATTTATAGCTTATCGGATATCGGATTAGTTCGCAGTAAAAATCAAGATAGTTATATTACGGTTTTTAATGAGAATCACGACTTATTAGTGATTGTTTGCGATGGAATAGGTGGTAATAAGGCTGGCGAAGTTGCATCTTATGAGATAGTGAAATACTTTGCGGGCGTTTTTGCGAATTCTAAAGGATTTAAAGATGATGAAGATGCAATTACTTACTTAAAGTATCATGCACGTATGGCTTCGAATCACGTTTATCATCTTTCAACTATGAATGAAGATTATGAAGGAATGGGCACAACTATTACTGGCATCTTAATTTCTTCCATTGGCACATTTGTTTTGAACGCCGGTGATTCGCGTGTTTATGGTTTAGCAAGTGGAAGTTTATTGCAACTTACGAAAGATCATACATATGTTAATGAATTATTAGAACGTAAATTAATTACCGAAGAAGAAGCTAAAACTCATCCAAAGCGTCATTATGTTACACGTTTTTTAGGTGTCTATGAAGACGCAACTTGCGAGGCTTATCGCATCACAGGAATTTGTGATTATTATTTAATTTGCTCAGATGGTTTACATGGTTATGTTGATCATCAAGATTTACAAGATATTTTAAACAACAAAGAAACTTCGCTTATGGTCAAAGCGAAAACAATGTTAGATAAGGCGTTAGCAGCAGGTGGTTATGATAATGTAACACTTGTATTAGTAAAGACGGATCGAGGACAACAAGATGGTAGATAAAGAATTGATTTCAAATCGTTATTTAATTGTCAAACACATTGGCAAAGGTGGGATGGCCGATGTTTACGTTGCGGTCGATAAAGTCTTAAAACGTGAAGTTGCGATTAAAATTTTGAGGAGTGACTTTTGCAGTGATCCTATCGCTTTAGAACGTTTCCGTCGTGAAGCAAATGCTGCAACTAAGTTATCTCACCCAAATATCGTTGATATTTACGATGTCGGTGATGATGGAGACAATCACTATATTGTCATGGAATATATACGTGGCAAAACTCTTAAGGAACTTGTTAAACAAAGAGGACCAATAGAATACCGAGAAGCGGTTGGTTTAATGCACCAATTATGTTCGGCTATCATGGAAGCTCATCGTAATGGCATTATTCACCGTGACATTAAATCTCAAAACGTCTTATTAAAGGCTGATGGCACAATTAAAGTTCTTGACTTTGGTATTGCACTAGCAAATAACGCTTTACAAATTACTAGTGATGATGCAGTCCTTGGTTCAGTACACTATTTAGCACCGGAAGTTGCTAAGGGCGAAATTGCGTCTATGCAAAGCGATATTTATTCTTTGGGTATTGTTTTCTATGAGTTACTAACAGCATCTTTACCATTTAACGGCGAAAGGGCTGTTCAAGTTGTCTTAGATAGCATTAAATTGCCAATTCCTCATGTACGTCAATTTAATCATAATATCCCTCAATCGATTGAGAATATTATTTTAAAGGCAACTGCTAAGAATCGCAAGAATCGTTATAATAACGTAGCTGAAATGCTTAAAGATATTGATGAATGTTTAAGCGAAAAACATACTAATGACTCAGAAATTAAATTTGAGCATAGCGAAGATTTGGCAGTTAAAAATAAAACTGAACAAAAAGAAAAGGAACATGAACAAGTCATCAAAAAGAAGACTAAGAAAGCCTTGATAATTTCTGGTGGCGCTATTGCTACTGTGGCTGTTACTATTGCGCTAGTTGGTTTATTATATTTAAGTGGTGTTTTATCATTTGGAACTAAAACTGTGGAAGTACCAAATATTCTTAATTATCGTGTTTTAGAAGCATCAGATTTATTAGATGAAAATGGATTGATTCTTGATTTAAATCTAATTGAACGTGAAATGACTGATGATGTTGAAGCTGGCCTTATCATTCGTGTTGAACCAGAAGTTGGTTCTGAAGTTGAAAAGGGTAGTACTATCAAAGTTGTTGTATCTGATGGAATATACGCAAAGATGGATGATTTTGTTGGCCAAAATATTGATGATGTCAAAGAATATTTGACGAAATATCCAAATATTCGCGTTGTTGGCAAAGCGGTTGAAAGCGATCAGGAACCTGGTACAATTATTAGTCAAAATGGTCTAGAACCAGGTATGAAATTCAATCCTGATTACTCACAAACGATTACATTCACATATAGCGAATATATTTCAATTATTTTACCATTTGATTTAGTGGGAATGGAACTTGAAAAAGCTCAAAGTTTCTTAGATGATATGGGAATTAAATTTGTTGTTGAAAAAGCCGATGTCTCAAGCCTTGGTTTTACCGATGAGGAACTTGCTGAGTTAGTTCCAGGAACAGTTGTTAAACTTAGCCCTGATGTAGGCACATCATATATGCAAACTAAAGATGCATATGTAACTATTTATTATTATGAATAAAGGTTTGATTATTAGTATTATCTCGAAGGAATATCGTATTTTGCTTGAGGATGGCTCAATTCAAAGAGCAATTCTGGCTGGCAAGATGCGTTTGAATGACTATCCAGTTGTTGGTGATTATGTCAATTATCAAGAAAGTGATGGTCTTTTTGTGATTCGAGAAATTTTACCACGTCGTAATTATATGATTCGACCTAACTTAGCCAATGTTGACCAAGCGATTATCATGATGTCATTGAGAGACCCGGATTTCTCATATGAACTTGTCAATCGTTTAATCATTTTAATTGAATATAATGATATTACGCCAGTTATTTGTATCTCTAAGTGCGACCTTGGCAGCGAAGAAGAAATTGCTGAGATTAAGCATTATTATGAATCGATGCACTATGAGATTTTTACATCTCATAAAGACTTCGATGGTGATTTCTTTAAGAAACAATTGAATGGTAAGATTAGTGTTCTTTGTGGTCAAAGTGGCGTTGGAAAATCTTCACTGTTGAATAACTTAGACCCAATGCTAAATTTAAGAACAAATGAGATATCCAAAGCTTTAAATCGTGGCAAACACACAACACGCCACGTTGAATTATACGACTTATATGGTGGTTATTTAGCCGATACACCGGGTTTTTCTTCACTTGATTTAACACATTTGAACAAAGACTATATCGCTGAGCATATAAGCGCCTTTAAGCCTTATTTAAACAAATGCCGTTTTAATAATTGTTTGCATTTGAATGAGCCTGATTGTGCCATCAAGGCAGCTGTTGAGGCTGATGAAATTCAAGCAAGCTTTTATAAAACATATAAAGATGTCGTTAGTTTTATTATGGAGGGTAATTTTAAAGCTAATCGTCATCGTACATTAAAATAGGAGAAGAATATTATGATTATTGCACCGTCGTTGTTGTCGTTTGATTTTACAAATCTATCACGTGAAGTCACAGTTTTTAATGATTTAGTTGAATGGTATCATTTTGATGTCATGGATGGAAATTTTGTCCCTAATATTTCATTTGGGCCAAAGATTTTATCTGATTTAAAGAAGATGACAAATCGTTTCTTGGATGTTCATTTAATGGTTGCGGATCCATTGTTCTATAGCGATGTTTTTAAGAAAGCCGGTGCCGATTTAATCACATTCCACTATGAAGCAATCGCAAATCATGAAGATTGCCATAAAGTTATTAATCACATTCATGAACTTGGCGCAAAAGTTGGAATTAGTGTAAAACCAGGAACTGATGTAAAAGTTTTAAACGATTTCTTAAGTGAAGTTGATTTAGTCCTTGTTATGAGTGTTGAACCAGGCTTTGGTGGTCAAAAGTTCATGCCATTAGCTTATGATAAAATTGCATATTTAAAAGCGCTACGTGAAGAAAAAGGCTTTGACTACTTGATTGAAGTTGATGGTGGTGTATGTGCCGAAAATGGTAAGCAATTAATTGAAACTGGTGCCGATGTTTTGGTATCAGGCAGTTACTTAACTAAAGGTGATGTCCACGAAAATCTTGCAAAATTAACCAAATAATATTGGAGGTAATACTATGGCAAAAAAGATTGCCAAAACAAATGCGATGCGCATTTTAGATGGCCATAAGATTGAATATGTTGTAAGAGAATATCCAAGTGATGGACCAGTTTCTGCGATGGCTGTAGCAACATATTTAGATCAACCAAAAGATAAATTATTTAAGACACTTGTGACAACTGATGGTGCACATGGATATTATGTTTTCTGTGTTCCTGGTGATCATGAGTTAGATCTTAAAAAAGCAGCTAAAGAAGTTGGGGTAAAGAAGATTGAAATGCTTAAACAAAAAGATCTTCTTGGTTTAACTGGCTATGTCCATGGTGGCTGTTCACCAATTGGCATGAAGAAAGTGTTTCCAACGAGTCTGGATGCAAGTGCAATGAATTGGGATACAATCTTTGTTTCGGGTGGCAAGATTGGTTTACAAATTGAATTCAATCCCCGAGATTTAGAAAAGATTATGCCTGTTTCAATTGCCGATATTGTAAAAGAAGGGTAGAAGAGTTCTTTGAAACTCTTCTTTTTTATATAAGAAAGCATAAAAAAAACTTCGCACATAATAGCGAAGTTAATTGGAACTAAAAAAGCCTATTAAAGGCTAAAAAAGTGTTCTATTCTTTTGTTTGAACCGTGATTAAACTAAAACTCACAATGTTGAAGCCTTATTAAGCAGCTTTAGCGTTTGCCTTTAATGTTTTTAATGCACGGGCTGAAATGCGAACCTTAGTTGGCTTTCCATCAACCATAATAGTTGCTTTTTGTAGGTTAACATTCCATTTACGGCGTGTAGCACGAAGTGAATGTGAACGCTTATTTCCAGATAAGGCTTTCTTTCCTGTAATTTCGCATACTCTTGACATACCGTAATACCCCCTTTCTGTCATCATTTTTGCTTTATTAATTTAACATACTTAAGATTAAATTGCAATAATATATTGAAGAAAGTCACGATGCATGAATAATTTTAATTCAATCACCCTAAAATAGGACTTTTTCAATATTTTTATATTACTATATTTTGTCGTGATTTAACATCTAAATCATTAATTAGTCATGTGCTTTTAATTAATAATATGTTAAAATATAGCAGTATAGGAGCTCTTATGGTAAAACAAATTTTAGGTGCAATTGAGTTTTCTGACAAAGAGATTCGCTTGGTAATTGGCGAGTATTACAATACTCGTTTTAACATTATTAAAGTCGATTCAGTTGCTTGCAAAGGAATTCTTGATTGCGTTATTACAAATAAAGAAGAAGTTAAAAAAAGTGTTATTGAAATAGTTGAACGTAATAGTAAAATGATTGGGGCCCATATCGAACGTCTAATCTTACTGATTCCTTCGGTTAATTTTAAACGTTACCCATTAAAAGTTAATGTCCAAACGGATAATGGTATTGTCTCAACTAATGATGTTAATCGTGCCATTAAAAAGGCTATGCGAACCATCGTTGATTCTAATATTATGATTATTAATGCTGTTTGTGTTAAATATACATGTAATGGGATTTCGTCGCGCCGCATTCCAGTTAATGAATTTGCTGATGAATTAGCTGTTGATATCGATTTGTTGTGTGCTGATCGTTCAATTACTTTTGATTATGTTAGTCTCTTAGAAGAGGTTGGCATTGAAGTTATGGACATCATGCTTGATATGTATGCTGTATGTAAAGAAGCAGCGTTGTTTGAACAAACAGTTAATCAAAATACAATTTTATTAAAGATTGATTATCAAACAACAACGCTTGCGTTATTATCGAAAGGTAAACTTGTAAGTTGTGAAATTTTATATAATGGTTTAAGTTCGATTATAGATCCAGTTTATGATAAATATCGTATTGCAATGAATGTGGTTGAGCGATTGGTTAAATATAATACGCGATTTGAAGAAAATGATTTATCAAACGATGCCATCTATGCATGGAAGACGGCTGATAATCAATCTAATACAATCAGTGAAAACGATTTAGCTCAAATTGTAAAGGAACCAACGGATAAACTTGTTGAAGAGATCAAAGAAGCTTGTCGTCCAATCCTTGAAAATGGTCAAACAAATATTGTGGTCGTTGGTGAAGGCGCCAAGATGGATGCGCTTGTTAAGAAAATTGAAGAAACAACAAATGTTCCTTCGAAGATTTACGTTCCGGAAACAATCGGAATTCGTGATAGTGCTTATGTTGCGATTCTCGGTTCAGTTTATGGATATCGTGATCGTCGCTTAGTTGACCAAGAAGTGGTCAGCAGTATTAACTTATTAGAATTTAATGAACTTGTTGATAAGAAGACAATTGATAGTGAAGGGGAGACACTAACTACTCGAATTCGTAGTTTATTCGAACCTACTAAACGGGAGGAAAAATAGATGAGTGAATTAAGATATGATCAAGTTGCCAAAATCAAAGTATTTGGTGTCGGTGGTGCAGGATGTAACGCTGTTAACCGCATGGTTGAAGAAGAGGTAAAAGGTGTTGATTTCTTCGTATGCAACACAGATGTTCAATGTTTAAACTCTTCAAACTGTGAAAATAAAATTATTTTAGGTAAAGAAACAACTAAAGGACTAGGTGCTGGCTCAAATCCTGAAATCGGTAAGAAAGCTGCCTTGGAATCAGAAGAAGAAATCAAAGCCGCAATTGCTGGTTCTGATATGGTCTTTATTGCTGCTGGTATGGGCGGTGGTACAGGTACAGGTGCCGCACCTATCTTCGCAAAGATTGCCAAAGATGCAGGTTGCTTAACTGTTGGTATTGTAACTAAGCCATTTGATTTCGAGGGTCGTAAGCGTAATGAACAAGCTATTGCTGGTTTAGCACAATTAAAAGAACACACCGACTCATTGATTATTATCTCTAATAATCAATTGTTAAGTGTTACAGGTAATATGGGAATCCAAGATGCTTTCCGTGAAGCGGATAATGTATTAAGACAAGGTGTTCAAACAATCACTGACTTAATTGCTGTCCCTGCATTTATCAACCTTGATTTTGCTGATGTACGTACAGTTATGGAGGGACAAGGTAGTGCCTTAATTGGTATTGGTATGGCCGATGGTGAAAATAAATCACGCGAGGCTGCTCAAAGAGCTATTCAATCACCATTGCTTGAAGCTCAAATTTCTGGTGCTAAGAACGCTATTGTTAACGTTACTGGTGGTTCAACATTATCAATCACTGATGCATCAATCGCTGTTAACCACATTCGTGAAGCCGCTGGATCGGATTTGAACGTTATCTTTGGTGTTGTAACTAATGAAGCGTTAGGTGACAATATTATCGTAACTGTTATTGCAACTGGTTTTGATTTACCAAAGGAAAGAACTGCTCAACCAGTTCTAAACGAACCACAAGAAAACAAGATTACTAAACACGAGAGTTATCATGAAGAAAGCGTAATGCGCAATGATAACGAAGATAGTGATATCCCAAGTTTCTTTAGAACTCGTTAATCAAGATTTATATTAAGACTTAGCTGCAAAGCAGTTAAGTCTTTTTTATTTGTAATTATACAAGAAATAATGTTATAATAGTTGTATTTTAAAGGAGGATTCTAACGATATGGAAGAAGTTCCGTTGTGTGATCAGTATTTTATTAATAAATTAGAAGAGGTGCTATATGAACTATAGTACGATTATTACATTTTTAGTTGTCTTAATATGTTTATCAGCTTTCTTTAGTGCTACCGAAACGGCTTTCTCAAGTTTGAATAAGATTAAACTTAAGAACTTAGCTAATAATGGTAATAAACGAGCAATTAAGACTTATGGTCTTGCAGAAGATTATTCATCATTACTTAGTACGATTTTAGTTGGTAATAATATTGTAAATATTCTTGCATCATCACTTGCTACTGTGCTATTTGTTGGTCTTGTTGGTGAAGATCTCGGTGTTACTTATTCAACAATTATCATGACAATTGTTGTCTTAATCTTTGGCGAAGTTACACCAAAAACAGTTGCGAAAGAGATTCCGGAAAAATTTGCGATGGCTGTTGCACCGGTAATTAGTGTTTTAATCGTTGTCTTTAAGCCGATTACAATTATTTTCGATTTAATTAAAAAAGTTTTATCAATTTTCTTTAAGGTTAATAACGATGATGATAGTTATTCTTCAGATGAATTCATTACAATCGTTGAAGAAGCTCATCAAGATGGCGGTATGGATGACCATGAAGCTGACTTATTAACTAACGCAATTGAATTCACTGAACTAGATGTGAAAGATATTCTAACTCCACGCGTTGATGTCATTGCTGTCGATGTTGAAGACTCAATTGAAGAAATCGAACAATTATATCGTGAAACAGGTTTCTCACGTTTACCAGTTTATCGTGATACTATCGATAATATTATCGGTGTTTTACATGAAAAAGATTTTTATCACTTATACTATGCAAGGACTGATAAGAATATTGAACAAATTGTCAAAAATGTTTTATATACTAGTCCACATGTTAAAGTCCCTAGTTTACTACGTCAATTACAAAGTTCCAAATTACATTTAGCTGTTGTTATTGATGAATATGGTGGTACATCTGGTATTATTACAATGGAAGATATTCTTGAAGAGTTGGTTGGAGAAATCTACGATGAACATGATGAGGTAGAAGAATTCTTCCAAAAAGTTAATGACACAACATACCTTGTTAAAGGTGAAACTGAAATTGATGATATGTTTGATTATTTTGGATTTGACTGTAAAGAAGAATTTGATTTCAACACAACATCCGGTTGGGTCATTCACAATTGCGATTGTATTCCGAATATTGGTTATGAATTTGACTTTGAGAACTTACATGTTACAGTTACAAATGCTGATCAAAAGAAGGTTAGCGAAATCAAAGTTGAAATCATGCCTAAAGTTGAAGAAGAAAAAGAAACAAATCATTTCTCTGTCTTCAAAAAAGATTAATTATTTAAGCCGATATTATATCGGCTTTTTTTAACCCTATTTAAAGCTTTTACGAGCTTTTTAATGATTAATAATAATTAAAGATGCTTATCTTTTATTTCTTTATTTGATGAAGCTCTATTTAATTCAAAACAAATAAATAAAAAAGGCTGAATTGAATTCAGCCTTAAATGAACCATATCAACGAATATTGTAATTGCCTTGTTTGGCGATGTGATAGAAGTAAAGTGATAAAACAGCTCCGATAATCCAACCAAATGGCCATGCGGTCCAAATACCATTTAAACCTAAATTCAATAGACTTGAGAATCCCCAAGCTAAAGCCACACGTACAAATAAATCAACAAGAGTTGCTACCATAAATAATTTCATACAATTAATTCCTCGTAAGATACCATCAGAAATTAATTTGAAAGCGACGATGAAATAGAATGGCGAAACAATTTTTAAGAATGTCACACCAATTTGAATAGCTTCTTCATTACCATCAGTTATGAATAATTCAATTAATGTTCGTCCGCCAAAGAAGTAAATGTCACCAAAGATTAAGGCAATAACACAAGCCATTTTGATACCAGCAATTAAGCCTTCATGAATTCGTTCACTCTTGCGTGCACCTGCGTTTTGGGCGGCATAATTTGACATACCATTGCCAAGTGCAGTAATTGAAGTGATTGTCATATTATTTAACTTAATTGCAGCACTATATCCGCCAGTTGCAGCAAATCCGAAAGAGTTAATCATTGCTTGAATAGCGATGTTACCAACAGAGATAAAAGTTTGTTGAAGGATGCTTGGAACAGCAATATGAGCGAGTTCTTTTGCACTATCCATTGAAAATAATTCCGCTTTCTCTTCAATGTGTAATTTTTTGATTCGGTGTGCAATAACAATCATCGAAAGGATACTTGCAATACTTTGACATAAGAATGTCGCATAAGCAACACCTTCAATGCCCATTCCGAATCGTTTTACAAATAAAATATCAACAAAAATGTTTCCGATTGATGAGCACGCAAGGAAGATGAAAGGCGTTTTCGAATCACCTAGAGCACTAAAAATTCCCGTTGCGACATTGTATATTAACAAGAAAATAAAACCTGCTAAATAAATTTGTAGATATGTAAGCGAATCCGCAAATATTTCAATATCAGTTTGAATCAGTTCTAGCAGCCAAGTGGCTCCGAATAAGCCACATACAGTTAAAATTACACCAATAATTAAAGAAATAATAATTGAAGTTGTAATCGTTGTCTTAACTTTCTTATAGTTCTTTGAACCAAAGTGTCTTGCTACAACAACTGAAGTACCAATGTTACATCCAAATGCAAATGCGATGTAAATTAATGTGATTTCATACGAATTACCAACAGCTCCCAAGGCTCTGGTACCAATGTAGTGTCCGGCTACAAAGCTATCGGCGATGTTGTAAAGTTGTTGGAAAATGATACTACCAAATAATGGTAATGAATACCGCCAAATTACCGAGGACGGTTTCCCGACTGTCAAGTCTTTGTTCATAATCTCCTCCTAAACTTTTACTAGTATAGCACCATTTTGAAAATGTGAACCCCAAAATTTTAATTAGTTTGAGTTTGACAGGTGTAATACCCCGCATCGTGTTATAATAATTCCGTATGCAACAATATTTTATTAAAGAAGTACTCGAACTTGGCACTGAAATTAAATTAGATGAAAGTATACTTCATCATATCAAGGATGTTTTGAGGAAGAAAGATGGTTATACATTTAGACTTGTTGATGAAACCAATCGTTGTTTTTTAGCATCTTTATCCAATGACAAAGCGCTTGTTAACGAAGAGATTCTTGAAGACCATGAATTAAGTGTTGATGTGACAATTGTTATGAGTTTAATTAAGAATGATAAATTTGATTTAACTTTGCAAAAATTAACTGAACTTGGTGTTAAACGCATTATTCCATATAACGCTAAGCGTAGTGTAGTTAAAGTTAAAGATGAAGATAAGAAACTTGAACGTTATCGTAAAATTGTCCAAGAAGCCGCTGAACAATGTCATCGTGATCTTGTGCCAGAGATTCCAGCAATTATTGAAATGAAAGATATCGATCAATATAAGAGCCAATTTAACTATGTGGCTTATGAAAAAGAGAAAACACAACCATTGCCTTTTGGATTGGTTGATGAAAGCACAACAATCATCATAGGCCCAGAAGGTGGGTTTGAATTATCGGAAATTGAATTTTTCGAAGCCCATGGCTTTGAATGTAAAACCCTTGGTAAACGTATTTTGCGTGCTGAAACAGCAGCTATGTTTATCATGAGTAATTTTGTAGGGGTAAATGAATTATGAAGACATATGCAACATTAATTTTAGGTTGTAAGGTAAATAACTT
>JAHHTG010000015.1 GCA_020024765.1 Thomasclavelia sp.
AAGAAAAACAGGAGATGCTGGATATTCATTGCGAAGTTACGATTGACGGTTACACGGACTTTATCTTTGTGAACCGTTTCGGTCAGACACAGCACCAGGGTTCGCTTAACAAGGTTATTCGAAGAATTATTCGTGATTGTAATGATGAACAGTTTATAGAAAGTGATGAGCCGGAAGTCCTGCTGCCACATTTTAGCTGCCATTCACTTAGACATACATTTACAACCAGAATGTGTGAGGCCGGAGTAAATGTGAAAGTAATTCAGGATGCTCTTGGACATAAAGATATTTCGACTACGCTTAACATTTATACTGATGTAACCAAGGAGCTGAAAAAGCAGGAGTTTGACGGGTTGGATATTTACTTTAAGACGCCACAGGCAATGGCATCTGCAAAATAAAAAAGTATATAGCGGGGAGCTGCGGATGCAGCTCCCTGTTTTTTGTTGGAATGTCTGTTGCATTATTGGGTATAAATCATTATAATATAGTGGCAAATGAATATTGCCTTCAGATGTATGGGTTAGGAGTCTTACGCCGATACGCCAATTTATAGGGTAAGCCCCCGAAAACATTACGTTAATAACCGTCGGATACTTGGAGAACACAAGAAAACGCCAATGAAACCGCTAATTTCAGTTGCGGGCAGTCAAGGTGTATATAACCTTGCGAAAGTCCCCACAATGAAACCAGTTGATGGTGATAAGAAAGAAACTAAAGCTGAAGTTAAACCGGCTGTGGCAAAAGTGCCTACCGAAAAAGAAGCAATCGATTTCTCAAAGGTTGAAATTGAACCTCTATTCAGTGATATGGTTGATTTTGATACATTTGCTAAATCAGACTTCCGTGCAGTGAAAGTTAAAGAATGTGTCGCAGTTCCTAAATCAAAGAAACTATTGAAGTTCACACTTGATGATGGTACAGGTACTGACCGTGTCATCTTAAGTGGTATTCACGATACATATGAACCAGAAGAATTAGTTGGTAAGACACTAGTTGCAATTACTAACCTACCTCCTCGTAAGATGATGGGCATCGATTCTTGTGGTATGATTATCTCTGCTATCCACCATGAGGAAGGTCAAGAAGTTCTACATTGTTTAATGTTAGATGACCATATTCCTGCCGGCGCTAAGATGTATTAATCATTAGTATAAATATTTGATATTAAGGCAGTCGAACGATTGCCTTTTTATGTTCTGTATACATCAATTTAAAATAATTATGTTATTGAGAAAGTTGATGATATTTAGTAATTGCGTAATTTTTATAATATGATAATATGTATGTGGAGAAAAAGATAGCGCTTACATTAACTATCAAAATCACAATAGTTATTGTCTCATTAATTTATATAATGACTATTTTATTATTTTTAGATGTAAGGGAGGGATTTAAATATGGATAATAAATTTGAAAATAATCATAGCATTTCATATGTGGATTTATTAAATTTCCTCAATCAAAGATTTATTGAAGTTGATAACTATGCATCTGAAGATATCGCCGAAATATTAAAGATGGTGCGAGAACTTGCGAAGATTGTGAAGAATAGTGAATTTAGCAAAGAAACTAAACGCGTGGAAATTGAAAAAATTTTTATGAAACTTGATGCCTTTCGTCCACGCATTGACTTGGTATCTCGTTCTGCAATTCGTTCAACCTTTAAAAACTTAATCGAAAAATAAAACCAATATTGTGATATGTAATCCTGGGATGATTGCACATTACAATATTGGTTTTAAATGTCAGTTGAATTGAGGAAATAAGTACGAATGAGGGAAAAAGTTATCTTCAACTGATGATTATATTCTAATCAATGATTATGTTGCTTATTTGAATTTAAAATGAAATCAAAGTGAAATAAAGCTCCGAGTGAATTCGGAGCTTGAATATTATTATGATAAGAAACCGTTAATAATTTGATTTTCTGCTTCTTCCTCTGTTAAACCCAAAGTTCTAAGTTTAAGAATTTGTTCACCAGCAATTTTACCAATAGCTGCTTCATGAATCATGGCAGCATCTTTGTGATGAGCAAATAATCGAGGTGAGGCATCGACGATTGCTTCTTCACCGATAATTGCATCACATTCTGAATGACCATTACATGGAGCATTACCAATGATTGTTGAATCCGTACTTTGATAAGAATGATCACGCGCAACGGAACGTGAGACAATATCTGTGCTTGAGTTTTCGCCATTGAGTTCGACGATGAAATTAGTCTTTACATTTTGATTCTTTTCAGTGAACAATCTTTCATGAATCACAAGACTAGCATTTTTACCAATCTTAGCACGTGTAGAACGATTGGCGATATCGATACCACTAATTTGAGTAGCGTCAATCTCGAGTTGCGAACCTTCTTCTAATGTGATGTTGGTTGAAGGATTAATAGAACGAGTACCATCGCCCTCACCGGTTCCAATGTGATTTTCTGTATATGAAACACGAGAAAATTTACCAATATTAAAAGTATGTACCCCGCTATGTTTAGCTTCTCGGCCATCATCGGTATTAACACCACAACCTGAGATAATTTTTACATCACAATTTTCCCCGATGTGATAATCATTAAAAACTACATCTTGAATTCCGCCTTGTGTAACGCAAGTTGGTACATAAACCGTTTCATCTTTTGTGCCATCTTTAATGTAAACATCAATGCCAGGACGATTGGTTTTAGGTATAATTTCAACATTATCACTTGATTGAATGCCGATACAAAAACCATTTTGTCTTATGCTAAAGGCACCATCAAAGCCATTGCGATAGTTGGCGACCATTTCAATGAGTTTCTTTGTGATTCGATTCATTGCACTATTCATAGTTGACCTCCGCATTACCGCAACATTTCTTAATTAAGCCCTTACCACCAATAATTTTTGACATCATGGCTGGACCTGGTCCGTGGTCAACAATGGTACCATGATCAATCATAACAATTTCATCAGCAATTCTCAAAATTCGTTCTTGATGGGAAACAATCACAATCGTCTTTTCGCCACTTGCACGCATTTCATCAAAGACCTCGATTAAATTTTTGAAACTCCATAAATCAATACCAGCTTCCGGCTCGTCAAAAATCACAAAATCGGTATTACGCGCCAAAATTGTAGCGATTTCAATTCTTTTAAGTTCACCACCAGATAATGTTGCATCAACGTCTCTATCAAGATAAGTCTTAGCACATAAACCAACTCTTTGTAGGAGCATACATAGATGTTCGTCATTGAGGATACGGCCGGCTGCAATATTAAGGATGTTACGAATGGTGATGCCTTTAAAATGGATGGGTTGTTGAAAACCGAAGCTTATCCCCTTCTTTGCTCTACTAGTGACATCTAAATCGGTTATATCTTCATCATCCATAAAAATCCTACCAGAAGTGGGTTTTTCCATGCCCATTATGATTTTACCCAATGTGGTTTTACCACTACCGTTGGGACCTGAGATAGCTGTCAAATGATGGTCGTGAATTTTGAGATTGACGTTTGTAAGAACTTTTTTACCATTAGGAGCTGTCCAAGAAATATTTTGAAGTTCAATCATGCTAAACCCTCCTTATCTTTTAAATGGGTTAATTGTTGTAAAATCAATCACTAACCCAAGCAAATGTAGTGTCTTAAAAGACATTACGTGAATAATGAGATGGTTGTTATAGATTAGATGGCACTATTTCTTGATAATTTTATACTAAACTTAATTTAACTAAGATTCAATAAATGTGATTTATAAGAAAAAGTCGCTTTTAGCGACTTTATTTAGATTATAAATTGAATTAGTCTTCTTCCTTAACTAGGAGATGTTTATAACTATAATCCATGCCAATTGCACCAAGTGGAGCAGTGATTAAGATGGATAGTACAGCAACCGATAAGACCAATTTACCACATGGCAAGCCAACTGATAGTGGAACTGAACCGATTGCGGCCTGAACAGTTGCTTTAGGTAAATATGCAATAATGCAGTATAACAATTCTTTTTTATTGTATCCACAACCTAATAGACATAGAACAACACCAATCGATCTGAAACATAAGACGATGAAAATCATAAGCACAGCACCTAAACCTGCACCTAATGTATAACGAATATCAACAGCAGCACCAACTAGTACGAATAAGATAACTTCAGCAGCAATCCATAACTTACCATATTTAGCTTGAAGACGTTTTGTAACTTGTGGAGTTGAACGCATTGCGATAACCATCGCCATACTCATAACAGCCAATAAGCCAGATACCGAAATAATACCTTCTAACCAATCTTCGACAGCAATTAAGATGAAAGCCGTACCAAGGATTATGATAACTTTTGTACTATTACGAATTAGATGTTCATGTGAGTAGTTAGTTTCGAAGAACCAAGCTAGGAAGTAACCAACTGCCGCACCTAATAATAATCCTAAGACAATTGAAATAGGAATATTGACGAAGTCCATGACATTGGCACTACCGCCTTGAGCCATACCTAAGAAAGTTGTGAATAAAACAATGACGAAGACATCATCTAGTGAAGAACCGGCAAGAATCATTTGTGGAATCTTCTTATTGGTACCATATTTCTTTTCCATTAATTCAACCATTCTCGGTACAACAACCGCTGGTGAAACAGCACCTAATACAGCACCGATAATTGCTGCTTCAATGACATCAATATGGAAAATGCTTGGTGCAAATAAGACGAAAGCCAAAATTTCGAATGTCGCCGGTAAGAATGACATCAATAAAGCCGGACGACCAATCTTCTTTAAGTCATCGATATTTAATGATAATCCAGCTTTAATTAAGATAATAACTAATGCTAGTTTCCTTAAATCGGCAGAAATCATTAAAATTGATGGATCTAATAAATTCAAAACATAAGGTCCTAGTAAGATACCAGTAAGCAACATTCCGATGATTCTTGGTAATTTGAGATATTGGAAAACTGTTGCAAGAGCTAAACCTACTAAGAATATAAACGCAAGTGATGTAAGCATAAACCCCTCTCCTTCTACAAACAAAAAGCTGATGAACCACGATAAAAATATATCGTAGAAGTCATCAGCTGTATAAAGCGTTTTAGGTAAACCCATGGGAGAACTTCATTCCTGTTTTGTAGTATATGCCTTTTAGTTTAAAACTTCAATAATTAAGGGAATAAAATTTTCAAATAATAAAACGAAGTACCAACCAAAATAGAAAGAAGGTACATAGTGGCACAAGAAGATAAAATTCAAAAGGCATTCAACGATATCTCGGAAGGAGTTAAAAACGTCTATTCATCTACGAATTATCAAAACTATCTGAAATTTATGGCTAAGTTTCATGACTATTCCTTAAATAATACGATGTTGATATTGATGCAAAAGCCAGATGCATCATTTGTGGCGGGCTATAGTGCGTGGAAAAATCGATTTCATCGGCAAGTTCGAAAGGGTGAAAAAGCAATCAAGATTTTAGCGCCATACAAGAATGAGATTGAGTGTGAAGAAGATCATAAAATTGAACAGATTACTAAATTTAGAATGGTTAATGTCTTTGATATTAGTCAAACAACAGGTGAACCGATTCCTAACTTCATTAATGATTTGGAAGGTACATCGTGTAACTGCAATGCTTTAAGGGAGGCTTTGGTTGAGATTTCTGAGACACCAATCATCTTTTCAAATCCTAACGAAGACGAGGAAATGGGCAAAGGAGTTAAAGGTTACTTTAATAAAATTAAACAGGTCATTGTGATTAATGAAGAGCTTGAAGATGTTCATATTGCCAAGACTTTAATTCACGAATATGCTCATAGCGTTATTCACGCCAATACCGATAAACCGATCGAACAAAAGGAAATAGAAGCAGAATCAATTGCCTATGTCGTTTGCAATCACTTCGGAATTGATACGAGTGAATATTCATTTGGTTATATTGCAAGCTATGCAAATCGTGAAATCGATGATTTAAAACACATCCTAGATAATATTCAAATTTTTGCGAATCAACTGATTAAAAAGATTGAACCCGTTTATCAAAAATGTCTATTTTTAATCAATGAACGCGATGGTTATCATAGTCCAATCAATTACGAAACCTTTGCATTACCCTTAGTTAAAAAGACTTATAGCGATAATCATGATTGCTTTGAAGGGATGATAGATAAAAGTGAAATTGATAATCGCAATCAAATAGATAAATTGTTAGCGGCAGAAATTGCTAAAGACGAGTTCAAATATCACGAAATTTTATATACTCATCATCATCCTTATTATAAGAACAATCTCATTGAATGGATTTATTTAAGAATTGCGACTGGCTTAAAATTCGAAGAACTCCACCCTTTTGTGTTGAATTCTTTAGAACATCGCAATTATCTAAAACTTAAATATTTATCAGAACCTTTGTTTAATAATCAAGCGACATATTTAAAGTATAAATCCGAAGCAATGATGGATTTAAATATTGAAGTAATTGGTGAACAAGAAATTGCAATGTCACATTATTACGAACAAAATGGTGATATGATGGCAGATCCTGATGTGACTTTTAAGATTGATAATCAAAATGAACTAGCAATCGCAACAAGTTATAGCCAAGATAACCTTAATTACTATATATGTATGAACAATGAACCTAAGATGATGCATGATGTAAATGAATTTGTAGAGGACTGGTTATGCAATATTGAGAATTCGGGTTATACCTTGGAAGAAATACATGGTGAAGATGAAATTTATAATATCCACAAAGAAAAAGCCGATTTCATCAAATTTTTAAGTAAAAATGAAATGAAAGCGTTTTACACAAACCTCAAAGAAAAACGTTATGTGAAAAATGAGTGAAAATTTAAAAATAGTGCTTGCAAAAGGACTTTAATTAAGATATTATAAGCGAGTTGTTTTGCAAAAGACAATCAAATAAGATGTTTATGTAAATAAATTTCTGAAAAAATTTGTGAATATTTACATTTAACAAATTAAAAAAATAACTAATATAATTTCCTCTAAATTTGATTGACTGGAAAATCACGTTTTGATAGAATCATATCGAAAGGTGGTATTTTTCCAATGGCAAAAAATGCTTTAATTATTATTGACATGCAAAAGGATTTCAATGTTCCTGGTGCTCCATTCCGCGTTGACTGTGGATTAGAAGCTTTACCTTACATTGAGCAAGCTTTAAAGGCAACTCGTGAAACAAACATTCCTGTTTTCCACGTGTTCCGTTACTACCGTGCAAACGGTGTTGACTGTGAAATCACTCGTTACGATGCTTACAAGAGCAAAGGATTCCATGGTTGCACAATCGCTGAAGAAGGCGCTGAAATCTTAGATTCAATCAAACCAATCGAAGGTGAATACCAAGTTGTTAAACAAAGATGGTCAGCATTCTTCCAAACTGAACTAGACATGATGTTACGTCGTTTAGGTGTTAAACAAGTTATCATCGCTGGTGTTCAAACTCCTAACTGTATCCGTGGTACTGTTTGGGATGCAAACTCATTAGACTACGAAGTAATCGTATTAACTGATGCTACAAACGCTAAGACTCCAGAAGTTCACCAAGCTAACTTATTCGATATGAAGAATATCGGTATCAAGTTAATGACTACTCAAGAATACTGCGATATCTTAAAGTCAAATCCAGAAGGTCCTGAATGCGGCAACCAAGAAAGAATTCGTCACGAAATCGAAACTGAAAACGGTCGTCCTCAACCAGCTGATATGTACCTATTCAACGGTAGATACGAAAAATAATTAGTCAAATAATTTAAAGTGTCTAATTTTAAGCCCATCAGTTACATGATGGGCTTTTTTTATTCAGCAAAAAGGTGTAACTTATAGTTAATCGGTTTAGCCGACAATCGATTAAATCAACTTGTTATATAATAAGTTGATCTGAGTTAGTAATGATAAATTATTAACTAAAATATATGCTTAAAATCGGCCTCAAAGTTAATATTTTAACTTTTTGAAAAGGGTTTACATAGCCTTTGTTTATGCATATAATATCACTGACACATGATGAAAAAAACCGATAAATTCACAAGTGAAATTAAGATTTTAGTTGGGATGATTGTGATCGCGCTGTTTGTGAAATGGCAAATAGCAACTGGAATCGTTTTAGGATGTATTTTCGCGAGTTTATATGGAAAAGTCCTAGAACGACGATTTTCCACCCTTCTCAGCAACCGAACTGACTCTAAGGTTGATACGATCGTTGGAACAATCATCAGTTTTTTGTTGTTTGCAACACCGATTTTAATATCATTCCTGTTACCTCAAGTCTTTCATTTCATTGGCGTCTTTATAGGTTTGATTTATCGAAAGTATTTTATATACTTGGAGGCGTTTAGAAAAAAGGGATGAAATTATGAATATTACGATCCAATCACATCTACCTGTAATTCTAGGCATCACAACGTTTCTAGTCATTGGTATTATTCTTGCGGGTAAGAAACTACAAGAATTCGACCCAACTGACGAACCAAAAGGAGTTGTTTTGGTTGCGTTATGGCTCGTTGAAATTATCAGCGGCTTCGTCGATGAAATCGTGTCATATAAATACATCGACAGATTAGGACCATATATCCTATCAATCGCAATCTACATCCTGGTATCTAACTATATTGGTTTATTAGGATTCGACAACCCAACTGGTAATTATAGTGTTACGTTGACACTAGCCTTAATTACATGGTTCATCATCCAAGCCACTGACATTAAATACTCTGGTTTTAAGGGATACATTAAGAGTTACTTTGAACCCATTTTCCCTTTCGTAATTCCAAACTTCTTTGGTGCTATTGCTCCATTGATTTCAATGTCTCTACGTTTATTCGGAAACATTATGTCAGGAACAATTATTATGTCGCTAGTTTATACATTTACTAGCTTCGTATCTTCAATTGTAATTGGCTGGATTCCAGTCATTGGCCAATTAAATTTAATTGGACCATTTCTAGCTGCTCCGCTCCATGCATTCTTTGATTTGTTCTCGGGCGGAATTCAAATGTTTATTTTTATTATGTTGACTATGGTTCTGACGGGTAATAAGATCCCTGATGAAGAAAAAATAAAGTCATAAAAGGAGGAAATTAAAATGGAAAGTTTAGGTTTAATCGCAATTGGTGCTGCTATCGCTACATTAACAGGTATGCTAACAGCCATCGGACAAGGTCTTGCAGCTACTAAGGCTGTTGAAGCAGTAGGTAAAAATCCAGAAGCAGAAAGCAAAATTCGTACAATGCTTATCTTAGGATGTGGTCTTGCTGAAACATGTGCTATTTACGGTATGTTAGTAGCATTCCTAATCATCTTCGTATTAGGCGGAAAAATTGCGTAGTTATTAAAGGGGGAACATTATGTTAAATTTTGATGTTCAAGGAGCGTTATTCCCTAATCCCTTTACAATGCTAATTCAATTATTATCAACTGCCCTTCTATTCTTTGTTTTAAAGAAATTCTTATGGAATCCTGCTAAAAACATTCTTAATGCACGCTCTGCAAAAATGCAAGCAGACTTAAGTGAAGCAGAAAAAGCTAAAGAAGAAGCTCAAAAACAATTAATTGAAGCTCGTGGTGAACTAACTAAAGCTTACAAATCTTCTGAAGAAATTATTAGTGGTGCCAAAACTGAAGCTACTAAGCTTAAAGAAGAAATTATGGCCGACGCAAAACGTGAAGCTATGTTAAAGATTAACGAAGGCGATCGTTGCGTTGAAATGAAGAAAAAAGAAGCTGAATCGCAAATGTATGACGAAATCGTCAAAGTTGCAATGGCAGCTACAGCAAAATTATTAGATGAAAAAGCAACTGCCGATGATGACGATGCTGCTATTTCTAAGTTTGTTAAAGAAATAAGAGAGAAAGCATAGTTATGAACGCAGTAAGTAAAGTTTATGCTGAAGCATTATTCTCGTTAGCTGTTCAAACTAATAAAGTTGAGACTTTACAAAAAGATATCCAATTAGTTAGTGAGTCTTTTAAAGAAGTTGAAGGCATTAAAGGTTTTCTTAATTCGGTAAAAGTACCGAAGGAAGAAAAAAAGAGGGTTCTTCGTGAATGCTTCAAAGATAGTGTCGATGAATACACATTAAACTTTTTATGTGTCTTAATCGATAAACGAAGAATAGGTCTTTATAAGAATATTTTTCATGAATTTTACATTATGTGTAATGAACATCTTGGTATCAAGGAAGGTATTATTGAATCAGTTCGCCCATTAGATAAGAAGCAAATTGCTCAATTAGAAGAAGCTTTATCTAAAGATGGTGTGAAAGTTGTTCTTAAGAACCGTATTAATGAAACATTAATTTCTGGTTTCAAAATTATCTTCGATGATCAAGTTATTGATAACACAATGAAAAATAAGATTACTAAAATGAATGAAACATTGTTAAGAAAGGATGTTAGCTTATGGAACTAAAACCAGGTGAAATAAGCGCCCTTATTAAGGAACAAATCAGTCGTTATGAAGATGTAACTTCTCTAGATGATGTTGGTACAATTATCAAGGTTGGTGATGGTATTGCTACTATCCAAGGTCTTGAAAATGCCATGTCATCAGAATTATTACTTTTCCCTAACGATGTATACGGAATGGTCTTAAACCTTGAAGAAGACAGTATCGGTGCTGTATTAATGGGTTCTGATGCTGAAATCAAAGAAGGTGACCAAGTTAAACGTACTGGTCGTATTATCGAAGTTCCTGTTGGCGATTGCATGCTAGGTAGAGTAGTAAATGCTCTAGGTCAAGCAATCGATGGCGGCGAAGCTATCAAGTCTGATAAATTCCGTCCTGTCGAAAGAATCGCTCCGGGCGTTATGACTCGTAAGTCAGTTCATCAACCAATGATGACTGGTCTAAAAGCCATTGACTCAATGATTCCAATCGGAAAAGGTCAAAGAGAATTAATTATCGGTGATCGTCAAACTGGTAAAACAGCGATCGCTATTGATACAATCCTTAACCAAAAAGGTAAAGATGTATTATGTATTTATGTAGCTATTGGACAAAAAGCAAGTACAGTAGCACAAGTTGTTGAAAAATTAAGAAAGAATGGCGCAATGGAATACACTACTATCGTTGCTGCCACAGCTTCTGAATTATCACCATTACAATACCTAGCACCATATGCTGGTTGTGCAATCGGTGAAGAATGGATGGAACAAGGTAAGGATGTGCTAATTGTTTATGATGACTTATCTAAACATGCTGTAGCATACCGTACAATGTCTCTATTATTAAAGAGACCACCAGGCCGTGAAGCTTACCCAGGTGATGTATTCTATCTACATTCAAGATTATTAGAAAGAGCTGCTAAACTTAGTGATGAACTAGGTGCTGGTTCTTTAACTGCCCTACCTATTATTGAAACTCAAGCTGGTGATATCAGTGCTTATATCCCAACTAACGTAATTTCAATTACTGATGGACAAATCTTCTTACAAACAGAATTATTTAACTCAGGTGTTCGTCCAGCCGTAGATACTGGTTTATCTGTATCACGTGTTGGTAGTGCCGCTCAAACTAAAGCTATGAAGAAAGTTGCTGGTTCATTAAAACTTGAACTTGCTCAATACAATGAATTACTATCATTCTCTCAATTTGGTAGTGATTTAGATGCTGCAACTAAGGCAACAATTGACCATGGTGCTCGTTTAACTGAGTTATTAAAGCAAGGACAATACTCTCCACTTTCAATGAGTGAACAAGTATTATCTTTATACGCTGCTAAATTCGGTTTCTTAAAAGATATCGAAGTTGAAAATGTCGGCAAATTCGAAAGTTTCATGCACACATACTTCAAAACTCATAACAAAGAAATACTTGATGAACTTGAATCAACTGGTATTTTAAGTGATGAATTGAATGCAAAAATTAAAGATGCAATGACTGCTTGCGCTAAAGAATACAAGACTATTTACGGGGCATAATTATGGCTCAAAATAAGGCTCAATTAAAGTCACGTATTAAGTCGATTACTGCAACAAAGAAAATCACGGGTGCTATGGAGATGATCGCAAACGCGAAACTTCAAAAAGAACGTGGTTTAATGTTTAAGAATCGTGAATATTCTGAAGAACTAAACGCAACAGTTAGTGAAATTGTTAATAGTGATAGTGAAATTAAGAATATTTATTTAGAAGAAAAAAGCGCTTCTTCTCGATTATTCTTTGTATATTGCAGTGATTTAGGTTTATGTGGTGGTTACAACGTCAATGTAACCAAACTAGTTAGTGCAACTATCAATAAGGAAGAAGATTTTCTAGTCGTTATCGGTCGTAATCAATACAATTGGTTTAAATCTAATGGCTATAAGTTAATCAATACTGAAGTCTTAAATACTGACCAAATGACATATAACGATCTAAAGAAATATGTTCAAATTGCTTTGAAAATGTTTGTAAATAACGAAATTAATTCTGTTAATACAATCTATACAAAGTATGTGAACAACGTTACTTTTGAACCAAACGTTCTACAAGTTTTACCTTTTGAAAAAGGCGAACAAGTAGAAAGTAACAGTTACAGAGAGACTCTATTTGAACCTAATGCTGATGCAATCTTAAATTCATTGATTCCAATGACAGCTATGAATATGCTATATACATGCTGGTTACAATCTAAGACATCAGAACAAGGCTCAAGAAGATTTGCAATGGAAAATGCTACAGATAACGCTAATGATTTAACAGATAAACTTGTATTGCAATTTAACCAAGCAAGACAAGCTGCAATTACTCAAGAAATTGCGGAAATCGTTGGTGGTGCTGAAGCATTATAAGAAAGGGTTATTTATGATTAATAAAGGAAAAGTTGTTCAAGTAATTGGACCAGTTGTAGATATCCGTTTCGAATCAGACCAATTACCTAAACTATACAGCGCTGTCAAAGTCACAAAAAGCGACGGAACTTATTTAACAGTTGAAGTTGCTCAACATATTGGTGATGATGTCGTTCGTTGTATCAGTATGGGTTCAACAGATGGTTTAGTTCGTAACATGGAATGTATCGATACTGAAGCTCCAATTTCGGTTCCTGTTGGTGAAAAGATCCTAGGCAGAATGTTCAATGTTTTAGGTGAAGAAATCGACGGTTTAGAACCACTTGACAAGAATATTAAAAGAAATCCTATTCATCGTCCTGCCCCTACTTTCGCTGAACAACAAACATCTGCAGAAATCCTAGAAACTGGTATTAAAGTTATCGACCTTCTTTGTCCATACGCAAAAGGTGGTAAGATCGGTTTATTCGGTGGTGCCGGTGTAGGTAAAACTGTTTTAATGCAAGAATTAATTCATAATATTGCAAAGGAACACGGCGGAAGATCAGTAGTTGCCGGTGTAGGTGAAAGAACACGTGAAGGTAATGATATGTATCATGAAATGAAAGATTCAGGTGTTCTAGATAAGACTGTATTAGTTTACGGACAAATGAACGAATCACCAGGTGCAAGAATGCGTGTTGCATTATCTGGTTTAACAATGGCTGAATATTTCCGTGATGTTGATAAACAAGATGTATTATTATTCATCGATAATATCTTCCGTTTCACACAAGCTGGTTCAGAAGTATCTGCCCTACTTGGTCGTATGCCAAGTGCGGTAGGTTACCAACCAACTCTTGCTACAGAAATGGGTCAACTTCAAGAAAGAATTACTTCAACTTCAACTGGTTCAATTACATCAGTACAAGCAATTTACGTGCCTGCCGATGACTTAACTGACCCAGCTCCAGCTACAACATTCACACACTTAGATGCTAAGACAGTATTAGACCGTAGTGTTGCTTCACTTGGTATTTACCCTGCTGTAAACCCACTAGATTCATCAAGCCGTATCCTTGATCCACTAATCGTTGGTCAAGAACACTATGATGTAGCTCGTGGTATCCAAGAATTATTACAACGTTACAAAGAACTACAAGATATCATTGCAATCCTAGGTATGGATGAATTAAGTGATGAAGATAAGATTATCGTAGCTCGTGCTCGTCGTGCTCGTAACTTCTTATCACAACCATTCAACGTTGCTGAACAATTCAATGGTATTCCTGGTAAATACGTACCTCTAAGCGAAACAGTTCGTAGCTTCAGAGCCATCTTAGATGGTAAATGTGATGATTTACCTGAACAAGCATTCATGTTTGTAGGTACAATCGAAGAAGCTCAAGCTAAGGCTAAAGAATTAGAAAATGAGTAAAATTCAATGTACAGTCGTAACGCCAATGGGTCGTTATAACGAACTTGAAACTGATATCTTAAATCTAGAAACAATTGATGGTCAACGCGGTATTTTACCAAACCACGTACCTCTAGTTCTAGCATTAGATATCGGTAAATTATGTATCGTTAATAATGGCAAACGCGAATATTTCGCAGTTGGTGGTGGTATCGTATATTTTAGCGATAATCACGCTAAAATCTTAGTTGATTCAATCGAATCACAAGATGAAATCGATATCAAACGTGCTGAAGAAGCTAAAGAACGTGCTGCTCGACGCTTAGCGAGCGCTGATGAAAACATTGATATTCGTCGTGCTGAACTTGCCCTTAAGAAGGCAATCAACCGTATCGATGTTAAAAACGGACAATAGCAATTAAATAATTAAACAAGTCTACCTCGGTAGGCTTGTTTTTTGTTTTGTTGATTCAGAAATATCCCCTTTTAATGTAAGTTATCGTTTAACTTTAGATAAGTTGTAAATTTATTCGCAATTAATGAATAATGAAATTAATTATGTTAAAATTAGGGAAAGTCAAGTCGTGACTTATAGGAGGCAAAATGAGTAATAAATTAGTTTATTTATTCTCCGAGGGCGCAGCTAGTATGCGTAATCTTCTTGGCGGTAAAGGTGCTAACCTTGCTGAGATGACTAACCTTGGATTACCAGTCCCTCAAGGTTTTACAATTACAACTGAAGCTTGTAACGACTATTTCGCAAATGGCGAAAAGATTTCTGAAGATTTAAAAGCACAAGTCTTCGAATATGTTGCAAAACTTGAAGAATTAACTGGTAAAGAATTCGGAAGCGTCGAAAATCCATTATTAGTATCTGTTCGTTCTGGTGCTAGAGCAAGTATGCCTGGTATGATGGACACAATCTTAAACTTAGGTATTAATGATGAAGTGGCTGAATCAATTGCCAAATTAACAAATAATGAACGCTTCGCATACGATAGCTACCGTCGTTTCGTACAAATGTATTCCGATGTAGTAATGGGAGTTTCTAAGAGTGCTTTCGAAGCTCACATCGACGCTATTAAGGAAGAAAAAGGCGTTAAGCTAGACTATGAACTAGATGTTAATGACTTAAAGCGCTTAGTTGCTGAATTCAAAGCAATTTATAAAGACGCTATCAAGAGCGATTTCCCTGAAGATCCTCGCGAACAATTATTAAATGCTGTAGAAGCTGTATTCCGTTCTTGGATGAACGAACGTGCAATCTACTACCGCAGAATGAATGATATCCCTGCTGCTTGGGGAACTGCTGTTAACGTACAAGAAATGGTATTCGGTAACATGGGCGAACAAAGTGGTACAGGTGTAGCATTTACTCGTAACCCATCAACAGGTGAAAACAAGATTTATGGTGAATACCTATTAAATGCACAAGGTGAAGACGTTGTAGCAGGTGTTCGTACTCCTAAACATATCGAAGAACTTGAAAAAGATATGCCAGAAGTATATGAACAATTCTGCAATGTATGCAAGACATTAGAGTCTCACTTCCACAATATGCAAGACCTTGAATATACTATCGAAAGAAGAAAGTTATTCATCCTTCAAACACGTAATGGTAAACGTACAGCTCAAGCTGCTTTAAAGATCGCCGTTGATTTATATGAAGAAGGTATGATCAGCAAAGATGAAGCTTTAATGCAAGTTGAACCAAAACAATTATCATCATTATTACACCCTCAATTTGATGAATCAGCTCTAAAGGCTGCTACACCGGTTGGTAAGGGTTTACCTGCTTCTCCAGGTGCTGCCACAGGACAAATCGTTTTCTCTCAAGAGACAGCTTCTAAATGGGTAAAAGAAGGTAAGAAAGTTATCTTAGTACGTCTAGAAACATCTGCGGAAGATATCGAAGGTATGCACGTATCTGAAGGTATCTTAACAGCTCGTGGCGGTATGACATCGCACGCTGCCGTTGTAGCTCGTGGTATGGGTACAACATGTGTTGCTGGATGTGGAGAAATTGTATTCCACGGCGAAAAAGAATTCGTTTTAGGTGGTAGAACATTCGTTGAAGGCGATTGGCTATCATTAGATGGCAATACAGGTAATGTTTACGCTGGTAAGATGGAAACAGTTCCTGCAACTATTTCTGGTAACTTCGCTAAATTCATGGAATGGGCTGATGAAAGACGTCATTTAGGCGTTATGATCAATGGCGATACTGCTGCCGATGCTGCTCAAGGTATCGAATTTGGTGCTGGCGGTATTGGTTTGGTACGTACAGAACACATGTTCTTCGAAACTAAACGTATCAGAGCTATCCGTGAAATGATCTTAGCAAAGACTACAGAAGAACGTAAGAGAGCACTAGAAAAAGTATTACCTCTTCACCGTGAAAATTTTGAAGAAATTTTCAAAGTAACTAAGGAATTACCTGTTACTATTCGTTACTTAGATCCACCTCTACATGAATTCTTACCTAAGACTGAAGAAACTCAATTAGCGATTGCTGAAGACTTAGGTGTTACACTACAAGATATCAAAGATAAAGTATCTACACTTCACGAACAAAACCCAATGATGGGTCACCGTGGATGTCGTCTAGATATTTCTTATCCAGAAATTGCTGTAATGCAAACAGAAGCTATTATTCAAGCCGCAATTAATGTTAAGAAAGAATTTGGTTATGAAGTTCATACCGAATTGATGGTACCACTAGTTAATATCAAGAAAGAATTTGAATTCATTCACGATATTATGCATGATACTGCTGAACGCGTTATTGCAGAAAATGGTGTATCTGTAAGTTATCGCATTGGTACTTGTATGGAAACTCCACGTTCATGCTTAAAAGCTGGTGAAATTGCTGAAAAATCAACATTCTTCTCATTTGGTACAAATGATTTAACACAATTAACATTCGGATTCTCTCGTGATGATGCCGGTAAGTTCTTAGACTATTACTACAATCGTCAAATCCTTGAATTTGATCCATTCCAAAGAATGGATATTGAAGGTGTTGGTGAAATGGTTGAAATCGGTGTACAACGTGGTCGTGCTCAAAGACCTGATCTTAAGATTGGTATTTGTGGCGAACACGCAGCTGACCCTACTACAATCAATTTCTTAGATAAGATTGGTTTCGACTACGTTTCATGTTCACCATATTTAGTACCTATTGCAAGATTAGCTTGTGCACAAGCTGCAATTATCAATAAGCGCTAATTTATTACTTATTAATTAAGCACTACTTTGATATGTACCCTCTTTACTGGACAAACCAGTAAGGAGGGTATTTTTTATGCG
>JAHHTG010000016.1 GCA_020024765.1 Thomasclavelia sp.
GTATAGATGCGTTAAAATTAATACGTGATGTTTTTAGCTAGACTCATCTATAATTAAATCGGATAAAATACAAGTTATCTTTTTTAATTGTGTCTTTTTTCGACACAAATGATTTCTGCTGAAATTAGACAAATGTTTTAAGGAAATAATAGAAAGAAGTTAGAAAATGAAAGTATTGAAAATCGTTCTTTCACTTATGCTTGCCATTTCATTAGTAGGCTGTTCAAGTGAAGAAGAAAATGTTGCTGTTACTCAAAGTTATCTAGCTGAAAAACTTGGCCTTGAAGTCGAAGACGGTGAAGCCGCTGTTTCTAATCAAGAAGCTGTTAAAGCTTTATTAGAATGGACTGGACTAAGCGAAGAAGCTTTAGGTGACTATCCAAATGATTACAATGCCTTTGCAGCAAGCTTAGGCTTATTCTCAGAAGATGTCGATCTTGATGCTCAAATTATGAGCAATGATTTCAACGCTATGATGGATGTTGTATCTCAAGTTAAAGATGCCGTTTCAAGTGATAAACTTGAACCATTATTTATCAATGGTATGGCTCAACCAATTTTCCCTTACACTAAGGGTACAGTTGAAGGCTATACAAACGAAAATAGTGATGTATTACGTTACAGTGTATATGTAGAAACTGACTACGATACAGATGGTGATGGCAAACTAGATTTAGTTAAAGCTGTTGTTCAATTACCTAAGTCAGCTGCTGAAGGTAACTACAAAGCTGCTACTATTTATGAAGCTCGTCCATACATTTCAGGATGTTCGGATGGTACTCCAATTGATGAATTACCAGGTGAAGGTGTTGGTTTTGATATGAGTTCTTTACATGCTCAACCAGAAGCTCGTACACCAGAAGGTGAAATGACAACTCTTGAAGCTGCCGCTCAATCATCTCAAGATGAATGGTTCTACTTCAGCCCATACGAAGGTATTACTGACTATGAAGATTTAGATTGGTATGACTACTTCTTAGCTCGTGGTTTTGCAGTTGTATTATCAGCTGGTATTGGTACTAATGGTTCTGAAGGTTTCGAACCTTGTGGTAGTGACGTTGAAATCGATGCATTCGCCGCAATTATTGAATGGCTATCAGGTGATCGCGTAGCTTACACTGATAAAGAAAACAACATCGAAATTAAAGCTGATTGGTCAAATGGCAACGTTGGTATGACTGGCCGTTCTTACGCTGGTACTACTCAATTTGGTCTAGCTGCAACAGGTGTTGAAGGCTTAAAGACTATCGTTCCAGTTGCTGGTATCGCTAGCTGGTATGACTATTATAACTGCCAAGGTACAAATATTGGTGGTGACGAACAAATTGCTGGTTTAGCTATGTATTGTGCTGGACGTTACATTGATAAAGAAGACTGGGCTTCTATTGAAGAAAGCTATGGTGCTTACTTACATCAATTAGCAGATGATATGTTCGCTAACGGTAATGACTACAATGAACTTGCTTGGTCTAATCGTGACTACACATTAGGCGATGACTTTGCATGTAGCGCATTAATTGTTCATGGTTTAAACGACTTCAATGTACGTACTAAACAATCTGAAATGATGTTCAATTCATTTAAAGAAGCTGGTTTAGACGTTAAGATGCTATTACATCAAGGTGATCACATTACTCCAACTCACCAAGATACTCATGCTCCAATCGAAGATGAAAATGGTGAATTAGTAATTACTGATGATATGTGGATTGCTCAAGTTGGTTGGATGGAACCAGGAACATATACAATCTTTGATGATGTTGCAGGTTTCTCAATTCCGGTTGCTGGACATAGCTACGACGATATTTTGAATGCTTGGTATTGCCATTACTTATATGGTATCGACAATGGTATCGAAGAAAAATTACCAGAAGCTTTAGTTCAAAGTAACTTAGATGAAAATAAGTGGGTTGCTTATGATTCATATACTAGTGAAAACAAAGCTGAAATCACTGTTGCTGCTGAAGAAACTGAAGTGGTAATTGATGCTGATTACGCAGCTGCTGGTTTAGATTTGCAAGATGACGAAGCTATGGGACATGATGAATTTGTTTCTAAGGTTCCTTCAACTGCAAACGTTATCTTCACAACTGAACTTGAAAGCGACTTAACAGTTAAGGGTTCAATCGAAGTAGACTTCAGTGCTGCTCTTGCTCATGCAACTGAAGATGCAAACAATAACCTTATTGTTAATGCTTTAATCGTCGATTTAGATGAAGAACCATTTACTCTATTCGACAAACCAGGATACCATGTAGCTACTTACACTGTTGAAGGTGGCGAAGGTGCTCACTGGATGGGTTCTGGTGTAACTAAGATGGATATCAAGAACTTTGAACCAATGCAACGTGACTATAAAGTTATCGCTGAAGGTTGGGTAGATCTTGCTAACCCTGCATCTGGATATGCTTCTGCAACTTCTACAGAATCAATCGTTCCAGTTGTTGGTGAATACCATGATTACACAATGTTCTTACAACCAAATGTATATGAAGTACCTGCAGGCCATAAATTAGCATTAGTAATTACTGCTTATGACCCAGATACTTATACACCTGCTGATACAGATTATGGTTTCTCTGTAAAGACTGAATCAGTTAAGGCTGTTCTTCCAGTTGCCACAGATAATGTTGCACTAGAAGCTACACTAGTTAAATAATCTATTAACTAAACAATTAAGCACATCGAGAAATCGGCGTGCTTTTTATATTTTGTGAGTTTTTTCGTAACAACGTGATTAATTTAGGGAATCCAAAAATTTTATGTTGACATTTAGTTTCAAATGCCTATAATAACAAAAGGAAAAACCTTTAATATAGTACGAGATACTATGAAGGAGACAAAAGAATCTTTACTTTTCTTATGATCGACCCTCGAAGTGTATTTTGTGCTGCGAGGGTTTTATTTATAGGAGAGCATATGAAACAAACAAACAACAAATTAGCTAGTAAAATGGTCATGGCTTTAGGGCTAGGACTTGTGGTAGGAATTATCAGTATTTTTGTCCGCGAACAATTAATCAGTGGTGGCAACCCAGAATTATGGGCAACTATCAATAACTTATTATTCGCTGATATCAGCCAACCCGGCAACGAAAGAGCAATTGGCTTATTCTACGTTATCGGTCAATTATTCATTCGTTCATTACAATTGGTTATCGTGCCAATGGTATTCACTTCAATCGCTTTAGCAATGATTAAAGTAAGCGATGCAAAGCAATTGGGTCGTATCTCAACTAAGACAATTCGTACTTTCTTAATTACAAGTTTTGCAGCTTTAATTTTCGCTGGTGTTGTGGGCATGTTTGCGTATAACGCTAACTTATTTGGAAATTTCCAAAGTCAAGGCCTTGCTACTTCAACTGGTTCAACATCATCAAATCCATTAATGATTCTTGTGAATGCAGTTCCATCAAATGTAATTGGTGCATTCTCAAATAATGGTGGTGTTCTTGCAATCGTTATTTTAGCTGTTACTGTTGGTCTAGCAATTAATTCATTAGGTGAAAAAGTTACAGCTTTACCTAAGATTTGTGAAGAAATTTCAGAAATCATTACTGTTTGTTTAAGTTATATTATTAATCATTTCGGTCCAATTGCGATCTTTGTGTTAATCACTAGAACATTCGCAACATATGGAGTTGAATATTTAAAACCAGCTTTTGCTTATATCATTATTGTTGGTATATTATTACTAGTTTATTTAGTTTTAGGTTATTCTTGCTTTGTAAGCCTATTAGCTAATGTTAATCCACTTCCTTTCATTAAGAAAATTACTAAAGTTGCATTATTTGGATTCTCAACATCTTCAAGTGCTGCTACACTTCCATTAAATATGAAGACTACAACTGAAGAACTTGGTGTTGATAAAGAAATTAGTAGTTTCGTATTACCATTGGGTATGACAATTAATATGGATGGTACAGCTATCATGCAAGTTATCGCTGCCATCTTTATTGCAAGTTGTGGTGGTTATGAATTAACTATCGGTAGCGTGGCATTAATTGCGGTCTTAGCGCTAGTTGCAAGTGTTGGTACTCCTGCTGCTCCAGGAGCTGGTGCAGTTGTCTTATTTACAATTTTATCTGGTATGGGTTATGGCAATGAAACAGCATTAATGGCTTATACATTAATCCTTGCTATCAACCGTCCAATTGAAATGTTAGTAACAAGTTTGAATTGTGTTGGCGATAGTGCTGCTGCATTAATTGTTGCGAAGTCTGAAGGTTTATTAGACGAAAAAGTGTATAATAGTAATGAAATTGAAACATCATTAAACATCGTTGAAAATAACTAGGAGGACTACAATGAAGGGCGAAGTTATTATTGCTTGTGATTTCTCGTCAAAAGAGGCAACTCTAAATTTCTTAGATCAGTTCAAAGAAGAGAAACCATTTGTCAAGATTGGAATGGAATTATATTATGCCGAAGGGCCTGCAATCGTTCGTGAAATCAAAGAACGTGGCCATAAGATTTTCTTAGATCTTAAACTTCATGATATACCAAACACTGTTTACAAAGCTATGAAGAATTTAGCTGACTTAGGTGTTGATATGACAAATGTCCATGCAGCTGGTACCATTGATATGATGAAGGCTGCAAAACGTGCCTTAGAAGAAAAAGGTGCTGATACTATGTTGATTGCTGTAACTCAGCTTACTTCCACTAGCGAAGAAGTGATGCATGAACAATTGCTAATTAATGAATCAATGGAAAAAACAGTTGCTAAATATGCTCTAAATGCTAAAGAAGCAGGACTAGATGGTGTTGTTTGTTCACCACTAGAAGGCAAAATTGTTAAAGAAGCATGTGGAGAAAGTTTCTACACTGTAACACCTGGTATTCGTTTTGAAGAGGATGCTAAAGGTGATCAAAAACGTGTAACTACCCCTGCAAAGGCTCGTGAACTTGGCTGTAATTATATTGTTGTTGGCCGTTCAATTACAGGTAGTGCTGATCCTGTTGCGGCATATCGTCGTGCAATGAAAGATTTTAGAGGTGAATAATTATGACTCGACAAGAACTAATTGCGTTAGATTTATTAAAAATTAAAGCTGTTTTCTTAAGACCAGAAGAACCATTTACATGGGCGAGTGGCATTAAGAGTCCAATTTATTGTGATAATCGATTAACTCTTTCTTACCCAAGCGTGCGTAAAGATGTTGAAAATGCTCTAGCTGAATTAATTAAAGAAAACTTCCCTGAATGTGAAGCTGTTATGGGTACAAGTACTGCTGGTATTCCACATGCTGCTATCGTTTCAGAAATCTTGAATATACCAATGGGTTATGTTCGTGGCGGTTCAAAAGATCATGGCCGCAAGAACCAAATTGAAGGTAAATGTGAACCAGGTACTAAGGTTGTTGTTGTTGAAGATTTAATCTCGACTGGTGGTAGTTGCATTGATGTTGTGAACGTGCTAAGAGAAGCAGGCGCAGAAGTTCTTGGTGTAGTTGCAATCTTTACATATGGCATGCAAAAAGCTGTAGACCGTTTTGCTGAAGCAAATGTTAAATACGTGACATGCTCGAATTACGACACATTAATTGAAGCTGCTGTTAAAGAAGGCTATATTAAAGAATCTTCAAAAGATGCGTTAATCGCATTCCGCAATAATCCTAGTGATGAAAGTTGGATGAAATAATCTGTCATAAGCGCCTGTTTAGGCGCTTTTATTGTGCTTTAAACTATAAATATTGACTAAATTCAGGATAAATTGTATAATTTTTAAGCGTCTAGAGGTGAAGATGATGTTAAATATCTTATTATTAATTGTATCAGTTGTATTAATTTTATTATCTTTATTACAAGGTGGTAAGTCAGAAGGACTTAACGCTTTTACCGGTTCAAGTGATTTAGGTTTATTTGCAAATGTAAAAGAAAGAGGACCTGAAAAGGTTATGTCTCGCTTAACAATGTTTGTGGGAATCGCTTTCTTCTTGCTAGTAATCGTAATTAGAATCGTAGGATAATAAAGGGTTATAAACCCTTTTTATTTTTGGTTAACAAATATGAAAAAGCACTTAATTGAATTATTAAATCAAAATTTAAATGGATTAGATGTGCATGAACTTGCACGTCTTTTAGAATGCGAACAAGCCCAATATTTTGTGGCTTTAAATAAGTTATTAAATGAACTTAGTGATGAACTTGAAATCTATGAAGATGAGAATCATCGCTATTTTAGTTGCGAGGCATTAAAACTTAAGACTGGTTCATTAATGATTAAGCGAAGTGGGGACGCTTTTATCGACGATGATGAAAGAGGACTTCTAGAAATTGATAAACAAGCCCTTAAGGGTGCTATGGATAAAGATGTTGTGTTGTATCAAGCATCCCATAAAAGAGCCAAGATTTTTAAGATCATTAAGCATAATATTGATTGTGTTGTTGGCTTGATTAGAATCCGTCAAGGCAAGGTTTATTTCTATCCTGATGATATTCGCCTTAAAGATTATAAGATAACTAATCTTAAACAATTTAAGCTAAATGATAAAGTTAAAGTTCGTTGTTTTATTACGGATTATGAAAAGAAAGAACTTAAACTTGAATCAGTCATTGCTTCATTAGATGACCCACAAGCACGTGAATTATCAATTTTATATAGTTATAATGTTCCGATGAGTTTCTCAAGTACTGTTGAGAATGAAACAAAAACTTTTAAATCTAAGATTTTGTTGGAAGATTATCCAGAACGGCGCAATCTAACTAATCAACTTGTTATCACAATTGATGGCGATGATGCGAAGGATTTTGATGACGCAATTTGTGTTGAAAAAGATGGCGATGACTATGTTTTATGGGTGCACATCGCTGATGTTTCTTACTATGTTACAAAGAATTCAGCTATTGATAAGAGCGCCTATGAACGAGGCACTTCCATTTATTATGCTGACCATGTTTTGCCGATGTTGCCTTTTGCTTTATCGAATGAATTATGTTCATTAAAGCCTAATGAAAATCGTTTAGCGTTAAGTGTGAAAATGGTTATTAATGCACAAGGCGAAGTCAAAGATACAGAAATCTTTGAATCAGTAATTGAATCAAAATATCGTATGACTTATACAAATGTAAATTCCATCTTAGAGGGTGACCATACATTATGTGCTAAATATGCAGAACTTGTACCAATGATTCATGATGCTTATAAGTTATCAAGAATTATTCGTAAACGTCGTGAAGATGGTGGTTCTATTGATTTCGATGAAAATGAAAGTCAATTAAGCATTAAAAATCATAAGGTTGTCGACATTAAACCACGTGTACGTGGCGAAGCTGAAAAAATGATTGAAGATTTCATGATTTCTGCAAACGTTGCCGTTGCTACTTATATGAAATATTTAGATTATCCAATGATTTATCGTAATCATGATTATCCAAAAGAAGAAAGATTATTACAATTTGTCGAAGTACTTGAAGGTTTGGGTTATGTCTTTAAGGGTAATAAATATCAAATTAAGGGTAAACAATTAAGAGATTGTCTCGATTACTATCGAGATACTGATATGGAAATGATTGTTTCAAATTTGATGTTGAGATCGATGGCAAAAGCTGTATATGACAATGTCTCAATTGGTCACTATGGTTTAGGATTAGAAGATTATTGTCACTTTACTTCGCCAATTCGCCGATATCCTGATTTAATGGTACATCGTATGGTAAAGAAATATGTCTTAAGTAGTGATCACTATGACGAGATAGAAAAGGATACAAAGATTAATCAAAATATTGCCAAGGCAATGAGCGAAAAAGAAAGACGTGCTGTTGCAATTGAACGTGATGTCATGGATTTAAAGAAATGCGAATTTATGGCCGATAAAGTTGGCCAAGTTTATGATGGCATTATTTCTTCTGTTGTTTCATTTGGCTTCTTTGTAAAACTTGAAAATACCGTTGAAGGTTTAGTTCATGTCAGCAATCTTGATGGTTTCTATGAATTTGATGAGAAACTTGGAGTTTTGCGATCAGGTAATTATACATACCAAGTTGGGCAACGTGTGAGAGTTAAATGCATTGATGTTGATTTAAGACGCCAAACAATCGATTTCGTCATCTTTAAAAAGAAACGAATTCAACGTTGGATTTAGGTTATAATTAAATTATGGGAAGAAAAGAAATTTCAGTAAATCGCAAAGCGTATCACGATTACTTTATTGAAGATACTTATGAAGCCGGCATTGTTCTTATGGGGACAGAGATTAAGTCGATTCGTAAGGGTAAAGTACAATTTAAAGATGCCTATATTTCTTTTATTAACAATGAGGCCTTTATTAAAGATATGCATATTGCCGAATATAAAGAGGGAAATCGTTTTAATCATGATGAAACTCGTGATCGTATACTTTTACTGCATCGTCAAGAAATTACAAAACTTTATGCTAAAAGCAAACTTCAAGGTTATACCGTCATTCCGCTAAAAATGTATCTTGTGGATGGCAAAGCAAAGATGGAGATTGCATTAGCTAAAGGTAAGATGCTATATGATAAGCGTGAAGATGCTAAAGTCAAAGCAATGAAACTTGAAGCTACTAAAGCGATGAAACGTTAAAAAAGAGACCATATTCAGGATTTAGTCACTGGATATGGTCTTTATTAATATATGGAATTATTTATCTTTTTTAATTAGCATAAGATTTAAATCAACAGGTTCTTGAATGCCAGGGATAATACCTTGATCGGTATACTGCCAAATTTTAAAAGCATATTCAAAGTAAGGCAAATCATTATATTGGGCAAACCAAATATCATAGTTCATGATTTGATTTAAATCATAATGGAATTTAGACCACTCAAAGTTGGTGTAGATAATCGAATTATAACCAAAGTCCTCCATTTTCGCACAAAATGATAATGCGAATGTCGTTTTTTCATTATTCGTTAAATCTTCAATTCGCCCTTCATCATAATCAATATCTTCTAAGTCATAGGCGACAGGCAAATCGATATCTAAATTTTTAATAGCATCCCGGACAAAATAAGCTTCATCGATTGCTTCAACTTGAGAAATGGCTTGAGAGAAAAAATAAACACCTACTTTTATACCAGCCTGTTTTGCACCACGATAATTATCGTAGAAAGTTTCATCAAGGTTTAAACTTCCACCTTGATAGCCTCGGTAACCAACTCTAAGATATGCAAATTCAACACCGCTTTTGGCAACGTTTTCCCAGTCGATATTCTTTTGGTGTGATGAGACATCAATTCCGAATGAAGAGGTATAATTCTCATCTTCATAAGATTTATACATATCGCCACTCAAACAATCTTCATCAAGGAAAGACCTTGGCAAAAGAGATAATGGATTTTTTAGGATAACATTATAATCATGGCCGAAGAAGGCTTGATAAGTGCCATAGCATAATAATCCAATTGCAATAGTAAAAGTTAGACATACACATATAAAAGTTAATAAATGAGGTAGGTCGACCTTGCGTTTAGTTTTGCGTTTCTTTTTCATGTCTTAATCATATCGGTTTTTAGGAGATGTTTAAAGAGTTAAAAGTTAATGTTAGGAAAGCTGCTTAAGTAATGCTGAAAGATATATGCTTAAGCATGTAATTAATTTATATGAATATCGAATGTATGTATAATGCCATATGATTGACAAAAATTATGCATAAGTGTATAAATATGTTACCTGGGGATGTCTTGGTTTCGACAGGTTTATGCTGGGTACTATAAGCAGTGGAGTGATGACCTAATCATCAACAAAAAATAAACGGAAATAAAAACCAATTAGCTTTCGCTTAATAGTCTAATAGTTGACTGCGAAACCTTCAAATAGTGTTGCCTCGCCATTATTTGTCGTAATTCAGAGGATAGGAGTAGTTAGTTAGCCTATATCTAATGATTCGAAAACCGAAAAGGCAAATTCAATGGTGGTTGTCTAAGCCAGGTCCATTGTCTTATTTAAAGTTAGACTAAACTGTAGAAAGTGGTACGTGGGGCTACTCTTGGACACGGGTTCGAGTCCCGTCATCTCCACCATAGTAAAATTCAAAGATTTGATGTATAAGTATCAAATCTTTTTATTTTGCATTTATGTTGTGTTTTGAGATATTTACGAGATACGTTATTTAATTATTTATTAATATAGAAAAACATTGCAATTAAAGGTTCAAATTGATATAATAATTAAGCAAGAAATGTGTCTACGTAGCTCAGCTGGATAGAGCATACGCCTTCTAAGCGTACGGTCGGGGGTTCGAGTCCCTCCGTGGACGCCATCTTAAATATTAAACCTTCAGAGAAATCTGAAGGTTTTTTCTTATTAGATGATTAATTTAATAATTTAAAATTTAATTCATAATGATTCATCATTGCGTGAATAGAATATTTTGGGTATAAAAAAAGCTGCAATTAGCAGCTGATTTTTCCTTGGACTTCTTTGCCACCTTTAAGTTCAGCTACATAATAGCATTCGCTTTCAATAGGTTTGAAATATAAGTTAAGATTTGTGATTGTGTTTACTTTGATACCAGCTGCTTTGATTTCTTCTTTAACAGCTTTTTCTAATTCGGCAATAATAGTATCGTTACCATTTGCTTGGACTGTGATTGTAGTCTTCATAAAACCCTCCTTGATTTAATAAACACAATTATAGACGATAAAAAATAATGTTCAAATTTGAAAAGGCTTACATGTAAAAAAAGGTGAAAATAGGGGTTAAAAGATGATTATAAGGGTATTATTTAAGAAAAATAGTGTATATATTATTATTTTCACATAGTAGATGTTATAATGTAATTAGCAAATACCTAAGATGCATGTTTGATCATCTTCATCTGAATAGCTTTAATCCAAGTTGGTATTTGTCCCAATTCGTTGATTACCAATATTTCAAGCCTTATGTTGGTGCATATGTACTAATTTAAGTTGCATAGCCGTTTCCAAATGGAATGAATTATACAATATTTTTATTAGTTTATGTCCCTCATAGGTAATGAAAGGTTGATATCATATAGGAGTGGAGTGAGAACGGCCCTACAGACTTAAGAAAGTGCGCAATTTCTTAAATCTGGAATGACATAATATAAGCGCTTATGATCGTAGGTCGGCATTCACAAAAATTTTTGTTTTAACGAAAGTGAGGATTTTATAAGAAATGCAAGGAATTCACGTAACAAGTGAAGTTAAAACACTTAAGAAAGTTTTATTACACAGACCAGGTAACGAATTATTAAACTTAACTCCAGATACTTTAAGCGAGTTATTATTCGATGATATTCCTGATCTAAAATTAGCTCAAGAAGAACATGATCGTTTCGCTCAAATTCTTAGAGATCATGGTGCAGAAGTTGTTTATCTAGAAGATTTAATGACTGAAACATTAGATGCTCATCCAGAATTAAGAGAACAATTCATCGATCAAATTATCGCTGAAGGTGGCGTTAAGAAAGAATCTTGGAAGACAGCTTTAAAGACTTTCTTCATGAACATCAAAGATACTAAACAATTAGTATTACAAACAATGGCTGGTGTTACATTAGCTGAATTAGGTGATGTTAAGTCTAACTCATTATCAGACCAATTAGGTGCTGAATCTCATTTAGCATTAAACCCAATGCCAAACTTATACTTCACTCGTGACCCATTCGCTTCAGTAGGTAACGGTGCAGTTATCAACAAGATGTACTCAGTAACACGTAACCGTGAAACAATTTATGCAGACTACATCTTCCGTTTCCACCCAGAATATGCTGGTAACGTTCCTGATTTATACGGACGTAAGAACCAATACCATATCGAAGGTGGTGACGTTCTAAATGTTAACGAACACTTATTATTCATCGGTATTTCTCAAAGAACAGAAGCTCAAGCTATCGAAGATTTAGCTATGAAGATGTTCTATGAAAACGAAGGAAATAAGATCGAAACAATCGTTGCATTCAACATTCCTAATAACCGTGCTATGATGCACTTAGATACAGTATTCACACAAATCGATACTGATGCATTCACAATTCACCCAGGTATCATGGGTACATTACAAGTATTCGAAATCACAGCTGACCGCGCTAACCACGGTTTAAGCATTAAGGAACACACTGGTAAACTAGAAGAAATCCTAGCTCACTTCATGGGTCTTGAAAAAGTTCGTTTATTCCCATGTGGTGCTGGTGATCCACTTGCTGCTGAACGTGAACAATGGAACGATGGTTCTAATACATTAACAATCGCTCCAGGTGTTATCGTTGTTTACGAAAGAAACTACGTAACTAACCAATACTTAAAGGATAACGGATTTACAGTTCTTGAACTACACGCTTCTAACTTATGCGTAGGACGTGGTGGACCAAGATGTATGTCAATGCCATTAGTTCGTGAAGACTAATTCTAATTTTACAAAAAACAAAAAACAATTTAATTAAAATTTTATAGGAGAACAAAATTAATTATGGGAGTAAATTTAAGAGGACGCAATTTCTTAAAGCTACTTGATTTCTCTAGTGATGAAATTCGCTATTTAATCAACTTATCAAAACAATTCAAGGAATTAAAACTTACAGGTACACCTCATAGATACCTAGAAGGCAAGAACATTGTCTTATTATTCGCTAAGACTTCAACAAGAACTAGATGTGCTTTCGAAGTTGCAGGTTTAGACTTAGGTATGGGTGTTACTTACCTTGATCCAAACTCATCACAAATGGGTAAGAAAGAATCTATCGAAGATACAGCTCGTGTATTAGGTAGAATGTACGACGGTATCGAATACCGTGGTTTCGCACAAGACATCGTTGAAGAAATCGGTGCTAAAGCTGGTGTACCAGTTTGGAACGGTTTAACAACAGAATTCCACCCAACTCAAATGTTAGCTGATATGTTAACAATCCAAGAAAACTTTGGTGAATTAAAAGGCTTAAACTTTGTATTCATGGGTGATGCTGGTAACAACGTTGGTAACTCACTAATGGTTGTATGTGCTAAGTTAGGTGTTAACTTCACAGCTTGTGGTCCAGCTAAACAAATGCCTTCTGCAGAATTAGTTGAAGAATGCAAAGCTATCGCTAAAGAAAACGGTTCTACAGTAACAATCACTGAAGACGTTGATGCAGCAACTAAGGGTGCTGATGTCATCTATACAGATATTTGGGTATCAATGGGTGAACCAGATGATATCTGGGCAGAAAGAATTAAATTATTATCTCCATACCAAGTTAACAAACATGTTATGGAAAACGCTAACCCAGAAGCAATCTTCATGCACTGCTTACCTTCATTCCATGACACTGAAACTACAATCGGTAAAGATATCGCTGCTAAGTTCGGTGTAACTGAAATGGAAGTTACAGATGAAGTATTCGAATCTAAACAATCTAAAGTCTTCGACGAAGCCGAAAATAGAATGCACACTATTAAGGCTGTAATGTACGCAACTTTAAAATAATTAATAATGGCTAATAAAAGATTAGTTATCGCTCTTGGGGGTAATGCTTTAGGCAATACCCCTGAAGAGCAATTAGCTCTAGTTAAAAATACTGCTGTAACAATCGTTGACCTAGTCGAAGAAGGTTACGATGTTATCGTTGGACACGGAAACGGTCCTCAAGTAGGTATGATTAACTTAGCAATGGAATTCTCTGCTAATAACGGAGGAAATACACCATTAATGCCATTCCCTGAGTGCGGGGCAATGACTCAAGGTTATATCGGTTACCATCTACAACAAGCAATCGGTCGTGAACTTAACAAACGTGGCATCAAGAAAACTGTTGCTTCAGTTGTTACACAAACTATTGTAGATCCAGAAGACGACGCATTTACTCATCCAACAAAACCAGTTGGTGGCTTCTACTCTAAAGAAGACGCTGACAAGATCGCAGCTGAAAAAGGCTGGACTTTCGTTGAAGATGCTGGACGTGGTTACCGTCGCGTAGTACCTTCACCAATGCCAAAAGAAATCGTTGAATTATCAGTTATCGATAATATCGTTAAATCTGGTGATATTTGTATTTCTACTGGTGGTGGCGGTATTCCAGTTATCAAATCTGATGACGGCGTAGAAGGCGTTGCTGCTGTTATCGATAAAGACCGTGCAAATGCTCGTTTAGCATTAGAATTAAAAGCAGATATGCTTGTAATCCTAACTGCTGTTGAACATGTATGCATTAACTTCAACAAGCCAGATCAAAAATCATTATCTGACATCACTGTTGAAGAAGCAAAACAATATATTGCAGAAGGCCAATTCGCTAAAGGTTCTATGTTACCAAAAGTTGAAGCTTGCTTAGACTACGTTGAACATACACCAGGCGGAAAAGCTTTAATTACATCACTTGAAAGAGCTAAAGATGCTCTAAATGGTGAAACAGGAACTATCATTCATTCTTAATTCTAATTACTCAAGGGAGGGTATAATATGAGTGAAAAGAAAACAAAGAAGTCTTTGACTTCATTTACAATTCTATTTATCATCATCATCGTATTAGCCGCAGTTACTTGGCTAATTCCTGGTGACGCAGTAACAGGTGCTACATTAGCTAACATCGCTATGGCTCCAGTTGAAGGTTTCAATGATGCTATCGACGTATGTGTATTCGTTTTAATCTTAGGTGGATTCCTAGGTATCGTTACAAAGACTGGTGCTTTAGATAACGGTATTGCTGTTCTAGTTAAAAAATTACATGGTAAAGAATTAGTTCTTATCCCTGTATTAATGACTTTATTCTCAATCGGTGGTTCTACATACGGTATGCTAGAAGAAACTGTACCATTCTACTTATTACTTGCTTCAACTATGGTTTCAGCAGGTTTCGATTCAGTAGTTGGTGCTGCTATGGTTCTTCTTGGTGCTGGATCAGGATGCTTAGGTTCAACAATTAACCCATTCGCAGTTGGTGCTGCTCAAGCTGCTGTTCCTGAAACTATTACTTTAAACAATGGTTTAGTAATCGGTATCGGTGCTGCTCTATGGTTATCAACATTATTAATCTCTATCTTCTTCGTAATGTCATATGCTAAGAAGGTTAAGGCTGATAAGGGATCTACTATCCTTTCACTTCAAGAACAACAAGATATGAAAGCTGAATTCATCGACAAGAAGCAAGATGAAGTTGTTGAAGCTAAATTAACTGGCGCTCAAAAACTTGTTCTTTGCTTATTCGCTTTAACATTCGTTGTTATGATCATCGGTTTCATCCCTCTAGGATCATTCGGTATCACAGCTCTACAAAATACAGCATGGTTCACTTACTATCCATTAGGTGAATGGTACTTCCAAGAAGCATCTTGCTGGTTCTTATTAATGGCTATTGTTATCGGTATCGTTGGTAAACTTGATGAAAACACATTAGTTAATACATTCTTAGCTGGTGTATCTGACATGGTTGGTGTTGTTATGATCATCGCCCTTGCTCGTGGTGCTTCAGTATTAATGGCAGCTACTGGTCTTGACCAATGGTTATTAGCTAAGATGGCTGAAATCTTAAACGGTATGTCTGCAGGTATCTTCGCTCCATTAGCTTATATCTTATACATCCCTCTATCATTCTTAGTTCCATCATCATCTGGTTTAGGTGCATTATCTATGCCAATCATGGCTCCTCTTGCACACGAATTAGGCTTCTCTGCTGAAGTTATGATTATGATCTTCGTTGCTGCAAATGGATTAGTAAACCTATTCACTCCAACTTGTGGTGCTATCATGGGTGGTCTTGCAATCGCTAAGATTGAATACTCTACATGGATTAAATTCGCTACTAAGATTATCGTTACAATCGCTATTGTTAACATCGTAATCTTAACAGCTTGCATGTTATTCATTTAATTGATAAATTAAGAATAATAAATTAAGAGGTTCATATGAACCTCTTTTTTTATATTAGTTATAATAATAAAAAAAGCTAATCTTTATGATTAGCTTTTAGTTAATATCCGAATAATCCGAAGATATAAAAACATGCAATTAATGGTAATCCAATTGAGAATTTTTTATGCAGAGTCTTGTGATGAAAAAAATACATTCCTGCCATTTCACCAAAAACGCCACCAACAATCGCTACGGCCAGCAAACTATTTTCAGGTATCCGGTAGAGATTGTGAATCGCTTTATATTTATCGATGCCCATTAATAAGAAGGCAACGATATTAATGCCGATAAAATAAATCATTGTGCGTACGGATTCAAATGTTTGGACTTCATTAATTTTTTGACAATGATTTCAATTGAATCATTTATACCTTTTTCAATTTCGGCAAGACTTCTTGCTTTATTTACTTTAACCTTTAATAAATGACCCATTGTAAAGTAGTCAATCAACAATTGATTTTCAATATTGTCATCAATCGTTTTTAAAATTGCTTTGCATGTATTTTTAAAATTAGTAAGTTCAAAGACACAATCAATATAGCCATCAAGACATGTAAGATGGTAATGCGTGTCATCAATCTCATCTAAATCATAAATTAATTCATCGTAATCAAAACCAAAGAGCAAGCCTTTTTTCTCTTCATACATTCCCATGAAAATTGGAAGGCTATGATATTGTCCTTCGACCATTTGAAAAAGAGTTTTGTAATATTCAACAACATTTATTACAGGACTATAAAGGTTAAGAAATTCATGAATAATGTCGATAGTAGGCCTATTTTGAGTAAAACTATAAAAATTAATATCTGTATTCATTAAATTACGTCCGTAAGATAGATCGACGGCTCCATCTTCATAGTCTTTTAAAACATTAAAATATTTGTTATTCATATAGACAAACCCTTTCATATAAGCCTAAATATCTCATATTTGAATTATAGCACGAGAAACTTGTTACAATTTGATTATATTTTAATTAGTAATAAAAAATGAGG
>JAHHTG010000017.1 GCA_020024765.1 Thomasclavelia sp.
AATGATAAGTCTTCGAAAATATCTTTGTGAATTAAAATTATACAATGTTGTCTTATTATCATTAACAATAAAAAAACCGACACTTAGGTAGTTAACTTAAATATCGGTTTGTGATTAATTAATGAACAGGTTTAACGATATATTTTTCACCCTCAACATCAACGATATACTTCTTGACATCAGGATTGGCAATAATCGCTTTCGCAAGCAATGATTCAATAGCTCTTTGGATATGACGTTTCATTGGACGAGCGCCATATAATGGATCGAAACCATTTTCAATGATTTTGTTCATTGCAGCATCAGTCACTTCGAGTTCAATATCGTTTTCAGCTAAACGGCCTCTTAATTCGTTTAAGAACTTATCAGCAATTTGACCGATGACACTTTCATCAAGTGGGTTAAAGATAATAATTTCATCAATACGGTTAACGAATTCTGGTTTGAAGTAAGACTTGATAGCTTGATCGTATTCTTTTGTCTTCTTTTCTAAGTCCTTTTCGAAAGCGAATTCACTTCCTAAGTTAGAAGTCATGATGATAATTGTATTTTTGAAATCAACCGTAACACCTTTTGAATCAGTGATACGTCCATCATCTAAAATTTGAAGCAAGATGTTAAAGACATCAGGATGAGCCTTTTCAATTTCATCAAGTAAAACAATTGAATATGGTTTACGACGAACAGCTTCCGTTAATTGACCACCTTCTTCATAACCAACATATCCAGGAGGCGCACCGATTAAACGCGACACGCTATATTTCTCCATATATTCAGACATATCGATGCGGACAATCTTACTTTCATCATCAAATAATTGTTCAGCTAAAGCCTTAGCAATTTCTGTCTTACCAACACCAGTTGGTCCTAGGAACATGAAACTACCAATTGGGCGATTCTCATCTTGAATATTGGCCTTTGAACGTAAGATAGCATCAGTTACAAGTTCAATCGCTTGATCTTGACCCATAACACGTTTAGCTAAAATTTCGTTTAAATGAAGAAGTTTTTCACGTTCAGTTGACATCAACTTTGTAACTTCGATATGGGTCCATTTAGAAACGACTTTTGCGATGGCTTCTTCATCAACTGTTTCACGAATCATTGAATTTTCATCTTCTTCACGAGACATACTGATTTGTTTGCGAAGATTTGGAATTGTTTCGTATTGTAACTTAGCAGCCTTTTCGTATTCCATGTTATTTTGGGCTTCAATGAAATCAAGTTTAGCCTTCTCAAGTTCACCCTTTAAATTCTTCGATTTATCAAGTTGGTCTTTTTCAAATGACCACTTATTATATAAGACATCTTTCTTTTCTTTAAGTTCTTTTAATTCACTTCTTAATTCTTCAAGACGATTTAATGTCTTTTCATCAGTCTCTTTCTTTAAAGAAACTTCTTCAATTTCTAATTGACGAATCTTACGGATTAATTCATCAAGTTCTTGAGGCATTGAATCCATTTCAACACGAATTGCAGCACATGCTTCATCAATTAAGTCAATTGCCTTATCTGGTAGGAAACGATCACTGATATATCTATTTGATAAAGTTGCTGCCGCAATAATCGCTTCGTCTTTAATCTTGACACCATGGTGGGTTTCAAAACGATCCTTTAATCCTCTTAAAATTGATACTGTTTCTTCAACGCTTGGTTCATCAACTTGAACCTTTTGGAAACGACGTTCAAGAGCTGCATCTTTTTCAATATATTGACGATATTCATTAAAAGTTGTAGAACCAATACACTTTAATTCACCACGAGCTAACATCGGCTTTAATAAGTTCGCAGCATCCATGGCACCCTCAGTTTTACCAGCACCGACTAAATTATGGATTTCATCAATGAATAAGACGACACCACCATTTTTATCTTTAACAGCTTTTAAAACAGCCTTTAAACGTTCTTCGAATTCACCACGATATTTAGCACCGGCAATTAAGGAACCCATATCTAGTTCGATTAATTCCTTATCCTTTAGACTTAGTGGGACATCACCATTCATGATACGCCATGCAAGACCTTCAACAATTGCTGTCTTACCAACACCTGGTTCACCAATTAAAACAGGGTTATTCTTAGTTTTTCTCGATAGAATTTCAATCACTCTTCGGATTTCATCATCTCTACCAATAACCGGATCAATCTTACCAGCCTTAACATCATCAACTAAGTTACGGCCATATTTTTCCAATGGATTTAGATTATTTTCTTGTGTCTTATCATTCACGGTTTCTTCACCTCTTCTCTTTTTTTCTTCATTTAGTAACATTTGTTTATTCACATTAATAACTTTATTCAATTCACTTGCCACTTGAGAGCCATCATTTAATAAACAAATAAAGAAAATGAAAGCAGTTAAGTAAGCATCACCACGTTCTTTTTGAACCTTGATTGCATCGTTATAAGCTTGATAAACATAACGACTTAAATTAGGTTCACTACTTGAAGAAGTTGTCGGTAACTTATCAAGATAAGAACGATTAATAGTTTGCAGTTCATTGAGATTGACTTTAAATTCATTTAAGAAGTTTTCAATGTCATCATCTTCAAGAAAAACCTCAAATAAATGTTCAGATGTCAATTCAGGATTTTGACGTTCTTTTACATTCATGACGGCTTTCAAAATGAGACTTTGTAACTTCTCAGTCATTGCATCAACATTCATATTTCGTACCTCCTAGCACTGTAATGTAAAGAGTGCTAACGATAGAGCTTTTTTAAGTAAGGACTAAGCCTTACTTAAAATTGTTTTTAAATTTTTCAAATACCGATTCTTTTTTATCTTCGCGACCGGCAAGCTTTTTATATAATTCTTTTTCTTCGTGACTTAAATGCTTTGGAATTGTAACCTCGATTTCAACGAATTGATCACCCTTGTTTTGGGTACGCACATCCTTTGAACCATAGCCACGCATTCTAAATTGTTGGTTTGGCTGAGTACCGGCTGGAATATTTAATTCAACATCACCATAAACCGTTGGAACATCAACCATTGTACCAAGTGTTGCATCAAGTGAAGAAATTGGAATCTTAATATAGATATTGTTTCCTTCACGATGGAAGTATTTATGTGGTAAAACATTAATTTCAATGTATAAGTCACCATTTGGTCCGCCATTGTAGCCACGTTCACCCATATTGGCAACACGAACTTGTTGGCCACTTTGAATACCGGCTGGAATCTTAACTTCGATTTCTTCACGTTTATGGACATAACCATCACCATGACATGCCGTACATTTCTTATCGATATGTTTACCAGTACCATGACAATCTGGACATTCTACAACTTGTTGCATCATACCAAATGCAGTACGTACAGTACGTGTAACGCGACCAGTACCATGACATGAACTACATGTATGGATATCATTATCACTTTCGGCACCGGTACCATGGCACTTCTCACAGCGCTTATCAACATCTAATTTGATTGTCTTTTCAACACCATGAATTGCATCAAGGAAATCAATATTTAAAGACATGTAACGATTCTCACCCTTCATAGGTTGAGTTCTAGAACTTTGACGACTTTGGCCAAAGCCTCCAAAACCACCACCCATAAAGCTTGAGAAAATGTCACCAAGGTCATCCATTCCTCCAAATCCTGAGAAACCACCTTGACCAAATCCGCTATTAGGATCAACACCAGCGAAACCATAACGATCATAAGCCGCCTTCTTATCAGCGTCTGATAATACTTCATAAGCTTCGTTTATTTCTTTGAATTTTTCTTCCGCCCCGGCTTCTTTATTGATATCGGGGTGATATTTCTTAGCCATCTTACGATAGGCTTTTTTTATTTCAGCATCACTGGCACCCTTATCGATACCAAGAACTTCATAATAGTCTCTTTTTGCCATTTGTTACTCCTTTTTAGATAAACCCCAATGAATGGGGTTTATTCTGATTAGTCTTTTGGTTTGAAATCTGCATCAACAACGTTATCATCGTGTGCTTCAGTATTTGGTTGTTCGGCGCCTGCTGCACCTTGAGCTTGTTGTTGAGCTTGTTGTTGGTACATAGCTTGTGCCATTGCTTGAGCAGCTTTTTCAAGTTCATCAAGTTTGCTCTTTAAGACATCATATTGTTTATTATCAATTGCTGTTTGAAGTTCATCACGTAACTTCTTAACTTCAGCTTTTTGATCTTCTGTAACATTAGCGTTTTCAGTTTCTAATGTTTGATCGATTTGAGCAATGAAACCTTCAGCCTTATTTAATAATTCGATTTCTTCCTTACGTTTATCATCTTCAGCCTTGTGATCTTCAGCTTCCTTAACCATCTTTTCGATTTCAGTATCGCTTAAACCTGTTGAACCAGAAATTGTAATTTCTTGTTTCTTGTTTGTGCCCTTATCTAGAGCTGATACATGAACGATACCGTTAACATCGATGTCGAATGTAACTTCGATTTGAGGCACACCACGACGAGCTGGAGCAATTCCTGTTAATTGGAAGTTACCTAAAGTCTTGTTGTCAGCTGCCATTGGTCTTTCACCTTGTAATACGTGAATATCAACAGCTGGTTGGTTATCAGCGGCAGTTGAGAAGATTTGTGATTTAGATGTAGGAATTGTAGTATTTCTTGGGATTAAAACTGTATTAACACCACCAAGAGTTTCAATACCTAATGATAGTGGAGTAACATCTAGTAATAAGACATCACCACCGAAGTCACCTTGGATGATACCACCTTGGATTGAAGCACCCATAGCTACAACTTCATCTGGGTTAACTGATTTATTTGGTTCTTTACCAAGTTCATTCTTAACAGCTTCTTGAACAGCTGGAATACGAGTTGAACCACCAACTAGTAAGACTTGATCAATATCACTAGCTGAAATACCAGCATCGCTTAATGCTTGACGAACTGGAACAATTGTACGATCAACTAAGTGCTTAGTCATCTTATCAAATGCTGCACGAGTTAATGTAGTGTCAAAGTGTAATGGTCCTGATTCATTTGAACTAATGAATGGTAAACTGATTTGAGTTTGAACCATTGAACTTAAGTCCTTCTTAGCCTTTTCAGCAGCTTCCTTCATTCTTTGAAGAGCCATACGATCAGCCTTTAAATCAATACCGTATTCTTTCTTGAATTCACTAGCGATGAAATCAACGATAACGTTATCGAAATCATCACCACCTAGTTTATTATCGCCGGCTGTTGATAATACTTCGAATGTTCCATCAGCTAAGTCTAGAATAGAAACATCGAATGTACCACCACCAAGGTCGAATACTAGAACTTTTTGTTCTTTATCTAATTTATCGATACCAAATGCTAATGCAGCAGCAGTTGGTTCGTTAATAATACGTTTAACTTCAAGTCCGGCAATCTTACCAGCATCTTTAGTTGCTTGACGTTGAGCATCGTTGAAGTAAGCAGGAACTGTAATTACAGCTTCACTAACTTTTTCACCTAAATATTCTTCAGCATAAGACTTCATGTAACTTAAAATCATTGCTGAAATTTCTTCTGGAGTATATTCCTTACCTTCGATTTCAACTTTTTCACTAGTACCCATCTTACGTTTAATTGAAGATACTGTGTTCTTATTTGTAACTACTTGACGTTTAGCAGCATCGCCGACAACTCTTTCGCCATTCTTGAACGCAACAACTGATGGAGTTGTACGATTTCCTTCTGGATTTGTAATAACTTTTGATTCAGTACCATCCATAACAGCAACACAGCTGTTTGTAGTACCTAAGTCAATACCAATAATTTTACTCACGATTTCTTCCTCCTATTCGCTTACCTTTACCATACTGGCACGTAATACACGATCTTTTAACATGTAACCCTTTTGTAATACGGCGGTTACAATTCCCGGTTCAACACCTTCGACCGTTTCTGTCATAATTGCTTGTGCATTATTTGGGTCAAAAGGTTTATTTATGACATCAATTTCTTCAACGCCTTCATTCTTTAATGCATTGATTAATTGAGCATGAATCATTTCAACACCCTTACGGAATTTAGCTGTTTCTTCGCTTACGACCTCTTGAGCTAAAGCACGTTCAAGGTTATCGATAACTGGTAACACTTCAACAGCAAAGCTTTGAATACGATACTTACGTGTTTGGTCAGCTTCTTGTTTTAAGCGACGACGCGTATTTTCTGTATCGGCATAAGCACGTGCATAATCATTCTTAAGACGTTCAACTTCAGCCTTTAAGTCTTCGTTTTCGCTTCTTAGTGCTTCATTTTCTTTTTCGAGTGGGTTGATTACTTCAATGTCTTCAGTTTCTAAGTTTTCCAACTTTTCAACATCGGCATTTTTCTTTTTTTCTTTTTTATTTTTCTCAGCCATTCTTACTCCATTCTATTTATACTTCTTTTCAATTTCTGATGATACATAATCAATCAAACCTAAGATACGATCATATTGCATACGGTTTGGACCAAGCACTATCAGTTTAACTTTTTCAGAACTTTCACCTATATTAATATCAGATAATACAACTGCTAAATCATCCAACCACAGTAAATTAGTTCCTGATTCGGTTTTGTAGACTAATTTAGATTTGTTATCATTTGAGATTAATTTACGGAAAAGATTAGAATCATTCATGATTTGCATTAATTCTTTTAGTTTTTCAATATCGCTGAATTCCGGTTGATACATCATATTTGATGCTCCGCTGAAATATAGCTTTTCACTTGCGAATTTTACAAATGCACCATAGAATGCATTAAACAACATTTCATGACGTTTAACACATTGCGTAAGGATTGGTTTTATCGATTTCATCTTATCTTGCAATTGATTAATCGGTGTATTCTTTAAACGATCATTTAAGACTTCCGTACAGTTTTTAATATCCTCGATGGAAACTTCATCTTGGAAATTAAAGACTTTATTTTCTGTGTGACCGATATTTGTAATAAAGACACAAACAGCGGTTTTACTATCAATTGGGAACAACTTGATGTGTTCAAGTGTTTGTTGACTGGCATCAGGTCCCAAAATTCCGGAAGTTAAATTTGTCATATCCGAAATCACACGACACGATTCTTTAATTGCATCGTCAATGTTCATTGACTCTCTTGAGAAGATATTGGAAATTGCATATTTAGCATCTTCATCAGCTTTTTTATCTTCGCTATCAATTAAATGTTCACAATAGAATTGGTAACCTTTATTTGAAGGAATTCGACCTGAAGATGTGTGCGTCTTTTCAAGATATCCTAAAGCCTCAAGGGCTGCCATATCATTACGAATTGTCGCACTGGAATAAGGCAAATGATACTTTTGTACAAGTGTCTTTGAACCAACTGGTTCAGCCGATTCAATAAATTCTTCAACAATCGCTTTTAAGATTTCGATGTTGCGAACTGTTAACATTTTGCCACCTCCTTAGCACTCCTATTTCCTTACTGCTAATATACTACTACACCTAATTAGCACTGTCAATATAATTGTGCTAAATATTTACATTTTTTTCATAAGTGTTTTATCGCCACTAAAAAAGATGCATTTCACTGCATCTTAAACTTGTTTCATAGGTTTTAAACGTGCCTTAACTTCTTCTTCAATAACCGAAGGAACCATCTTTGAGATATCGCCATTAAACATTGCAACCTCTTTAGCAACCGACGAAGATAAGAAAGAATATTCTGCACGTGATACCAAGAATATAGTTTCAATTTCTTCATCAAGTGTCATATTAGCACTTGCTTGAGCTAATTCGTATTCATAGTCAACAACTGCACGAATCCCGCGAACTAAAACTTTACAATCATAATCTTTAGCTGTACGAACTGTTAAATCATTACTCTTAATAACTTTAACATTTGACAAATGGGCAACACTCTTTTCAATCATAGATAATCGTTCTTCAATATCAAACGAACATTGTTTTCTAGGATTATGCATAATCGCCACAACAACTTCATCAAACATCTTACTAGCACGTTCAATAATATCTAAATGACCTAAAGTAATGGGATCAAAAGTTCCAGGATATAATGCTTTAATCATGAATTTCATCCTTTCGATAATAATGAAGAATACTAATACCATATTTCTTCGTCTTATATTCTTTAAAATCGGCATAAGTATCATTTATCTTAGTACCTTTAGCCGTTTCAAAAATAATAATTGTATTTGATTTAACTAAATCATTATTAATAAAGAGATTGAAAATCTTTTCGAATTCATTAAATTTATATGGTGGATCTAAAAAGATATAGTCAAACTTCTGACCTTGAAGACTGTTTAAACAATCTTCATAATCCAAATTATAGACTTCAACTTTTTCTTCAACCTTTTTAGTATTCTTTAAAATGATTTTATATGCATCACGAAAGAAATCATTAATGACAACTCTCTTGCAACCACGTGAGAGAGCTTCTAGACCCATTGCACCAGAACCACCAAATAAATCAAGGAAAGCCTCATTACCATCAAACATGCCAAGACTTGAAAATAAAGCTTCCTTAACCATATCCTTAGTTGGACGTGTATGTTCACCTTCTAAAGCATCTAAATTAATATGCCGATATTTTCCTGCAATAATTCGCATTATAAATTCACCTTTCCTTTAATTCTTGCAATTTCTCTTTGGGCAAGAGCGATTGCACACATCGAAATTAAGGTTTGAGTACCACCATAACTGACAAGTAAAATTGGAACACCAGTTAAAGGAATTAAACCACTAACGCCTCCAACATTCAGAATAAAGTGAAGAATAAAATACATCGACACACCAACTAAAACAATGCGTGCACGATCATCACTTTCACGTTTAAATGCATAATGAATCATTGGCGCTAAGATGCAAATGTACAAAACAATAATACCTAAGAATCCAACAATGCCTAATTCTTCGACAATGACCGGTAAAATGAAATCAGAATCAGGGTTTGGAAAGTTCATATACTTATGAGTTGAACGACCATAACCTAAACCGAAAATTCCACCTGTCGCAAACGATACAAGCGACATCACTAAGTGATAACCACTATCGAAACGTTTTTCAAATGGATTAGCCGCTACGACGAAACGTTGAATTTGATAATTACTACTTTCTAGGGAATCAAGCCAACCAATAAATCCTGGGCTTAGTAAGAATAGTATTCCAACAATTCCCACCAGCATTAAGATAATCATCCATTTTTGGAATTTAACATATCCTCTTTGGCTCGGTACAAGTAACATGAAATAAGCCATGCCAAGTAGAATAACAGCTGAACCTAAGTCCTTTTCCCATCCAACGATAATCAAGAAATAGATCACAACATAAGTTGCAACATGTTTAAAACGAATTTCGGCTGACATGTCATCTTGATAACGAATACTTAGCATTTTAGCGATAAAGATAATATCAAAGAGTTTTGCGACTTCACTTGCTTGTAATGTAAAAAAACCTAAATTGTACCAAGCATAAGCACCACCAATTGATTGAGGTGTTAAGATACGAGTCCCCACCAAGAAAGCCACCATAAACATAGCAACTTTATCCAGATATTTCGAACTGATTTTAAAGAAATCATAATTAATGCAGAAAAAATAACCGACAAAACCAATACCGACAATGACAAGTTGTTTAAACAAGGTCTTAGCTACTTCGGCAATCTCATATTCGCCTTTAACCGGTCCCATGTTCGCACTGACGATCATCGCACTGCTAAAAACTAGTAGCAACAACATACCAATCGTGATTGATTTACTGTATTCATCTGAAAATAAAAAAAAGCGTCTTTTCTTCATAACCACATTTTAACATACATTAACTCGTTCTCTTATTTAAATTCATTTAAATGAAATCATTAATTCCACAATGCCTAGAGAATGTTATATAATATGTAATATGAAGATAACAAATAAAAATATTATAAAAGATAACGTGAATCCATTGATTCGCGAAAAATCTGTTGAAGTAAAATTGCCTTTATCAGATGAAGATAAAGAATTACTCATGGGTCTTTTGACTTATGTTCAAAATAGCACTGATCCTGAAATTGCAGAAAAGGATGATTTAAGCCCTGCTGTTGGTATCGCAGCTATTCAAGTCGGTGTTAAAAAGAAATTATTAGCCGTTGTGTTACGTGATGAAAATGATAATATTGTCTATCAATACGCTTTAGCTAATGCTAAAATCATTTCTTATTCTGTTGAACCAGCATATTTACCAGGCGGTGAAGGATGCTTATCGGTAGCTGGTGTTCATAAAGGCTATGTATGTCGTCATCGTCGTATCAAAGTACGCGCTTACGATTTATTACAAGATAAAGAAGTTGTCATTAAAGCTAGTGACTATTTAGCAATCGTTCTCCAACATGAAATCGATCATTTTAATGGTGTCTTATTCTATGATCATATCGATGCCAAGAATCCTTTCCACGTTGAAGAAAATGCGCACTGCATTGACTAACTCAAAATAAATAATATCAATCTAAAAGGAGGAAATAATGACTAGAAAACCAACTAGGCAGCGCCCTCGCAGCAACAATAATGCGGTCGGCGCTTATAATAATGCCAATTTCGACCCTAAAACTGATACATTAGTATACGCTTTAGGGGGACTTGGCGAAGTCGGTAAAAACATGTATTGTTTCGAACATGATGATGAAATTATCATTGTCGATGCCGGCGTTAAATTTCCTGATGATGAATTATTAGGCATTGATTACGTAATTCCTGATTTTACACATTTAATTCGTAATTGCGAAAAAATCAAAGCCTTAATCATTACTCACGGACACGAGGATCACATTGGAGGAATTCCATTCCTATTATTATCATGCCCAATTGAAAAGATTTATGCCCCACGTTTCGCAAAGGCATTAATTGAAAAGAAACTTTCTGAAAAACGACGTTTAGCTGACACTAAGATTATTGAAATCGATGGTGATTCATGCATTCGCACAAAACATTTCTCAGTTGGTTTCTTCAACACTGTGCACTCAATTCCAGATTCACTTGGTGTTTTAATCAATTCACCAAATGGTCGTATTGTCGAAACTGGTGACTTTAAGTTTGACTTAACACCAGTTGGTACAAACTCAGATTACCAAAAAATGGCTTACATGGGTGCTAGTGGAATTACTTTATTAATGAGTGACTCAACAAACTCCGAAGTTGAAGGTTTTTCAATTTCTGAACGTCAAGTTGCTCAATCAATCCTTGAGATTACCAAGCAAACTAAAGGACGTCTAATCGTTTCAACATTCGCATCAAACGTGCATCGTCTAGCGCAAATCATAAGATCGGCTGTTGAATGTGGCCGTAAAGTTATTGTCTTTGGCCGTTCAATGGAAAATGTCGTTGAAATTGGTTTAAAACTTAAGACCATTGATGTTGCACCAAGTAATTTCATTACTCCTGATGCAATTAATACCGTTCCACCAGAAAAATTGTGTATTGTATGTACCGGTTCCCAAGGTGAAGCTTTAGCTGCCCTTTCAAGAATTGCAAATGGTACTCATAAATACGTCAAGATTATTCCTGGTGATACAGTTGTCTTATCAAGTAGCCCAATTCCAGGTAACGCTATTAACGTTTCTGGTATCATTAACCAATTAGTTCGTGTGGGTGCAGAAGTTATGACAAATACACCGTTAACTTCATTACACACAACTGGACATGCTTCTAAAGAAGAACAAAAATTAATGTTGCAACTAATTAAGCCGAAGTACTTTATGCCAGTTCATGGTGAATATAAGATGTTGAAGTTCCACGCCGATAGCGCTGTGCAAACTGGTGTCCCTCGCGAAAACTGCTTTATTTGTTCTAATGGTGATGCATTGGTTCTTAGAAATGGCGAAGTCTTCCGTTCGAACATCCGTATCCAAACAGATGCAATTTATGTCGATGGTAATGATATCTCTGGTTTATCAACAAGCGTAATCAAAGATCGTAAAATCTTATCAGATAATGGTATGGTTGCAGTTATCGTTTGTATCGATTCACGCAAGAACAAGATTCTTTGTAAGCCAAATATCGTATCACGTGGTTTTGTCTTCATTAAAGAGTCACAAACGCTTATGAAAGAAGCTGAAAACTTAGTTTATGAAGCACTTAAACAAAGTATGAAACAAAAAGTTACTTTCGGTAATTTAAAGAATTGTATTCGTAACACATTGGAACCATTCTTATTCCAACAAACCAATCGTAACCCAATCGTTATCCCCGTCATCTTAAATCACAAAGATGCCATGGTTAAACGTTCAAAGCCTGCTGCTGAAAAACCACAAGCTTAATCTTAAACATATCGCCAACCCAATCTGGGTTGGCTTTTTCTTTTAAACATTAAAAAACTCTGCCAAAACGACAGAGTTTTTTGTATATAAAATGGAAAGAGTTTAATTATTATTAATACATTGAAGGTTGATTCATTGTAACTGAAGGATTATGTGTTTCTTTATTGACATCAGCTACACCAGCTTCAGTTGTAATGAATAATGCTGAGATACTAGCAGCATTTAATAAAGCACTACGAGTAACTTTTGTTGGATCGATAATACCGGCATCATACATATTGACCCACTTACCATGTTTAGCATCAAAGCCCATATTTTCTTCGGCTACCTTTTGCTTATTCACGATATCTTCACCATTATAACCGGCATTTTCAGCGATTTGATTAATTGGAGCTAATAGAGCATCCATGACAACCTTGATACCTTTTTGAACTTCGGTAACATCAGACTTTAAGTTATCCTTTAAAGCAACATACGCTTCAACTAATGCGGAACCACCACCCATGACAATACCTTCAGCAACTGCAGCACGTGTTGCATTCAAGGCATCTTCAATTCTTAACTTCTTTTCTTTAAGTTCGCTTTCAGTTGTTGCGCCGACTTTAATAATCGCAACACCATTGCTTAGTTTACCTAAACGTTCAGCATAGTGCTTACGATCATATTCATTTTGGCAATTTTCACGTTGAGCTTCAATTTCCTTTACACGGGCTGCTAAGACTTCCTTATCGCCTTCACCGCCAATAATTGTTGTATTGTCCTTAGTGATGATAGCCTTCTTAACACGACCTAAATCCTCTAACTTCATGTCCTTAAGTTCCATGCTGAAGTCCTTTGAATAGAATTTAGCACCACATAATGTCGCAATATCCTTTAAAGTCTCACGACCATTATCACCAAATCCTGGAGCCTTAGTAGCTACGACATTGAATGTACCTCTTAACTTATTCACAACAAGTGTTGAAGTAACTTCGTTTTCAATATCATCAGCGATGATTAATAAAGGCTTATTTGTTTGAACAACTTGTTCAAGGATTGGTAAGATTTCTTGAATATTACTAATCTTTTGATCAGTTACCAAGACGTAAGCATTTTCAAGCACAGCTTCCATCTTTTCGTTATTCGAAACCATATAAGGTGAAATATAACCTTTGTCATATTGCATACCTTCAGAAATTTCTAATTCTGTATCAAAGCCATTAGACTTATCAACGGAAATGACACCATTGCGTCCGACTTTATCCATAGCCTTTGCAATAATATCACCAATTTCTTGGCTACCACTTGAAATTGCGGCAACACTTGCGATTTCAGCGCTTGTTTCAACTTTATGACTCTTGGATAAAATATGTTTAGCAACTTCCTTACTAGCATATTCGATACCTTCACGCATTAAGACGGGATTAACACCACGTTCAACTTGTTCAATACCACTTGAAATCATACTTTGAGCAAGGATTGTGGCTGTTGTAGTACCATCACCAGCTGAATCGTTGGTTTTATTGGCAACTTCATACACCAATTTAGCACCCATATTTTCAAACTTGTCTTCAAGTTCAATTTCCTTCGCAATGGATACACCATCATTTGTAATAAGTGGTGAACCATATTCTTTCTCTAGGACGACATTACGACCTTTAGGACCTAATGTGATACGAACGGCATCAGCTAAAGTATTGACACCTTTAAGCATGGATTTACGTGCATCTTTTGAAAAACGAATTTCTTTACTCATTTTTATTATCCTCCTAATCTAATACAGCAAGAATATCTTCATCTGCAATGATGATATATTCTTCTTCATCTAATTTAACATTGGTACCTGAATAAGCTTTGTAGACAACCTTATCATCAACCTTGATATCTGTTTCGCATTCTGGGCCAATCGCTACTACATGTGCATAACTAGGCTCTTGTTTATTGTTTTCGGTTAAAATAATTCCGCTAGCGGTTTTAACTTCTTTCGCAACTTTTTCTTTTTTCAAAATAACATTTTTATGTAATGGTTTTAACATTGAATATTGCCTCCTTCACCATTAGCACTCCATATGTCTAATTGCTAACAACATTTATTATACTCACTTTTAGCACTTTGACAAGTAGTCTGCTAAAATTATTTTCGCATATAAAAAGACCATTAAGAGCCCATAAAATCAGGCTTTAAGACACATTGTGTCCCTTAATGGTCAAAAATTTTTTAAAATTATTTTTTTATTATACTAAGCGGTCAAATAATCGATAGAGATTTTTATGTTCAGCGCGTGGCATCTCTAAGGCCTCTTTAAAAGGCATCGAAACAATTTCGTTATTCACAATACCAACGCAATGACCACCAATACCTGACACTAATAAATCAACGGCTTTTTCGCCCATTCTCGATGCCAACATACGATCAAATGGTGTTGGTGAACCGCCTCTTTGAACATGGCCAAGAATCGTAGAACGACCACTAAATCCTGTGGCAGCTGAAATCTTGCGCGCTAAGCCTTCAACATCACATATCTTTTCTGAAACAATGACAATTGCATGCTTCTTACCAAGATTTTCGAGATATCCTAAACGATCAATAATTTCTTCTTCATGATAGCCGGTTTCGGTTGTCACGACAATTTCTGCACCGCAACAAATACCTGAATAAACAGCTAAGTCGCCACAACGATTGCCCATAACCTCAACCACCGAACAACGGTGATGAGAATTTGAAGTATCTCTCAATTTATCAACACATTCAACAATTGTCGAAAGTGCTGTATCAAAACCAATTGTATAGTCTGTACCTGAAATATCGTTATCAATTGTACCGGGTAAACCGACACAATTAATTCCTAAATCAGTTAAGGCTTTTGCACCACGATATGAACCATCGCCGCCAATAACTACCAAAGCATCGATGTTTTGTGATTTTAATTGTTCAGCCGCTTTAGCAACAACACTTGGATCTTTGAATTCTTTTAAACGTGCACTACCTAAGATTGTGCCACCGCGTGTTAATGTATCAGAAACATTAGCTTTTGTGAATGGTACATAATCACCATTAACCAAGCCTTTATAACCATCGCGAATCCCAACAACTTCAATGCCATTGCCTAATGCACAACGTGTTACTGCACGAATAGCGGCATTCATTCCTGGTGAGTCACCACCAGAAGTTAATATGCCAAGTTTTCTAATCATAGCTATGCACCTCCATCTATACTCGATGATTATTACCACTTAAATGAAATTCTAAGCCTAAAGTTCGAATTCGTTCCATGAGTCGACCCGCCTTTAAATCATCACGATTTTGATTTTTATCATATAAGAATGCATCATATAAAGTCTTTAAAGAATGATTTGATGTGAAAATAGTCATCAAATTATGGCTCATACGATAATCTAATATATTAAATAATAAATCATCACGAATAAATGAAGTTGTTGTCTCAGCACCGATATCATCAATCACAAGATATGGAACTTCTTTTAAGCGATCGAGAATATCATGCATTTGATCATTATCCTTAATAGCTAGATTACGCATCTTATTCGCAAAATCATTCATCTTAACAAATGCAACTTTATGATGTTTACGAGCTAATTCATTTAAGAAAGCGATACAACTATAAGTCTTACCAACACCAAAGTTGCCATAAATATATAAACCCTTATCAAACTCACCTAATATAATTTGATTTAAAAGAATGAATAGTTTACGGGCATCTTCATTATTGTCGACCTTCATAGTACTTAAGAAAACATTTTGAAGATTTTCAGGAATATCGCTATAAACAAAATATTTTAAATGACTGTCATGTTCTTGCTTAGCATAGTAATATGGGCAATGTTCGCAAACTGGTACAAGAATGCCATTATATTCAACGCTCATCCTTTGACCAGGATGTGTTTTAACACATTCATTTAAACCATGACAATTAACACATTCTTGTTGGCTTTTTAAATATTCCTTAAATAAAGAAAGATTTGGAATATCTTCAATCTTGAGATGATTTTTAGTTAAGAAAGCTTGAATTAATGGTTCCTTAACTAGAGTTGCTCGTTTTTCAGCCAGTTCTTTTTGATAGGATGCTTCATCAAATGTTTCAAAAGATGCTTTCTGCATAACTCTTCCCTTCTTTCTTATTTATTTCCAAAATATTTATTCATTAAATCATCGGAAATCTCAATATTTTGACT
>JAHHTG010000018.1 GCA_020024765.1 Thomasclavelia sp.
CCATATACCTTTAAAAACTTTCCATTGCCTTTTAAACGAGTTTTAGGAATCGGAATATATTTACGACGTGATAGATATTGACCCGTAATCGAATTTTCATTGGCCATAACTTCTTCCGGCGTACCAGCTGCAACAACTTCACCACCATCTTTACCAGCTCCTGGCCCAATATCAACAATATAATCACTTGCCATCATGGTATCTTCGTCATGTTCAACAACAATCAACGTATTACCTAAATCACGCATTCGTTTTAAAGTTGCAATTAAACGGTCATTGTCTCTTTGATGTAGACCAATTGATGGTTCATCTAAGACATATAAAACTCCGGTTAAACTTGAACCAATTTGAGTTGCCAAACGAATACGTTGAGCTTCTCCACCTGATAAAGTTGAAGCTTGACGATGCAATGTTAAATAACCTAAACCAACATCGATTAAAAATTTCAATCTCTCTTTAATTTCATTAATCACAAGACGGGCAATTTCCGCTTGCATTTTATCAAGTTCAAGATGCTCCATAAAATTATACGCATCCAAAACTGACATTTGTGTGAATTCTTCAATATTAATGCCACCAACTTTAACTGCTAGTGCCATTTCGTTTAATCTTGCACCATGACATTTTGAGCATGTTGTCTCAACCATATAAGAACGATAATATTCTTTAGTCATGTTTGATTCTGTTTCAACATAGCGTCTTTCAATTAAAGTCTTAACCCCTTCCACATAGCGATCCTTAACATAGCGATTACCATTTTGGGAATGAATTTCATATGAGATTGGTTCTTTTGAACCATATAAAATAATTTCAAGTTCTTCTTCACTCATATCTTTAATTGGCTTATCGATATCGATATGATAATGTTCAAGAAGAATCGCAAAATTTTGCCAATCAATATTACTTGTGTTGACGATATTCTTATAATATCTTAAACCACCCTGACGAATGCTTAAGCTCGCATCAGGGACTAATAAATCAAAATCAACTTCAAGAGTAACACCTAAACCGTGGCAATTATCACATGCACCTAGTGGTGAGTTAAAACTAAATAATCGTGGTTCAAGGTTCGGGATACTAAAGCCACATTCTGGACAAGCGAAATTACTTGAGAAAACAACTTTCTCATCGTTGACTTTGCAAATAGCTAAACCATTAGCTAATTTTAACGCCAATTCTAAAGAATCACTTAAACGCGTTTTGATATCAGCACGCATTTTAAGGCGGTCAACTACAACTTCGATAGTATGGGGTTTATTCTTAACCAAAGGTTCAAGATCTTCAATAAGTTTCATTTCCCCATCAATATATAGTCTTAAGAAACCTTCTTTCTTTAAATTATCAAATAAATCTTTAAATGTACCTTTTTGTTTAGTGGCAACAGGCGCCAAGATTTCAATCTTTGTTTCCAATGGATATTCTTCAATACGTTTCACCATTTGAGCAATTGTTTGAGCCACAATTGGTTTATGGTGATGTGGACAATATGGTACACCAACACGTGCATACAATAAACGTAAATAATCATAAATTTCCGTTACAGTTCCTACTGTTGAACGCGGATTATTACTAGTTGTTTTTTGATCAATTGAAATTGCTGGTGATAGTCCAATAATTTCATCGACATCAGGTTTTTCGATGCCTCCTAAGAATTGACGAGCATAAGAACTAAGTGATTCTACATAGCGTCTTTGTCCTTCGGCATAAATTGTATCAAACGCCAAAGAAGTCTTTCCTGAACCAGAAAGACCTGTCATTATAATCATTTTATTTCGCGGCAAAGTTAAATTAATATTTTTTAAGTTATTAACTCTTGCGCCTTTAATAATAATTTTATCGTTTTCCATATCTCTATTATAAAAATTTCTAGTGTTTTTGTCGCTCGAAATACCCAAGGAAAGCACTCACAAAATATAGTGAACCCGAGACAATAACACACGGATATTCCTTTACTAAAGTTTCGAATGCTTCAGCATAATCTTGATTAAAACAATAACCTTCAGCTTTGGCAATTGCTTCACTATTAATAACTAATGGATGACTAAAAGTTGTCAAAACTAACTTATCGACATGGTTATTTAAAGCCTTTAACATATGCTCATAATCTTTTGTCTTGATTGCACTAAACAATAAAGCTTTGGGCATTTTAATCGCATCTAGACTTTCGCTTAGAGCATTAACGCCATCCATATTATGTGCCCCATCGACAATGACTAACGGCTTTTCATTAATGATTTCAAATCTTCCAGCCCACAACGTTTCTTCAAAAGCCTTTTCAACCAATTCATAGTTATATTGAATATAACCTTTTTGACTCAAAACTTTTAAAGCGCTAAGTGCAAGACTTGCATTATGATATTGATATTTAGCATAAGATTTAATCTTAAAGATTTCACCTTCCAACATAAATGTTCGAGGTGATACTTCGCGATAATTACCCAATTCAAAATATTCTGAATTATGTTCAGTAGCCTTTGCTTTGACAATAGATTTAAGATAATCTTCCAAATGGCCAATCAGAACTGGCACATTATCCTTAATAATGCCGCACTTTTCTATGCAAATTAATTCCTTGGTTGCACCAAGTTCTTTGACATGATCCAAACCAATTGTTGTGATAATGCTAAGAATTGGATGTTCGACAACATTTGTGCTGTCTAAACGACCGCCCATACCAACTTCCACAATCGCAAAATCAATCTTTTCCATCTTAAAATATTCACACATAATTAGATAATCCATCTCAAACATATTAAGACCTTCTGCTACATAGAAGTCATAATTGCGATTTAAGATGTCTAAAAATGTTTTACCAGGAATGTTTACATTGTTGATACGAATACGATCAAGATGAGTAATTAAGTGTGGTGAAGTTAAGGTTCCGACTTTATAACCCAAAGCCATCAAACCATCTCTTAAAAATGCGGTAGTCGAACCTTTGCCGTTAGTACCGGCAACATGAATCATTTTAAAGTTATTTTCAGGATGGCCAAGTTTTTCAATAACTTTGAGAAAGCGTTCGAACTTTGCGCCATCACGTCTTTGACTAGTAATCCAGTCTAAAGCTTCATTAATTGTTAAGAATTTCATTCTTATATTATAGCGCATCGTTTATAATAGATATATGAAAATTATTAATAATGATTGGGATGAAATTCTCGCACCTGAGTTTAACAACCCTTACTATCAAAATCTTCGCCATTTTTTAGACGAAGAATATGCACATTATACCATTTACCCAAAAGCCCCTGATTTGTATAACGCACTTCGTTTTACATCTTTTAAAGATACGAAAGTTGTTATCTTGGGGCAAGACCCATACCATGAACCAAATCAAGCTTATGGTTTAGCCTTCTCGGTGAAAAAAGGTGTTAAAGTTCCACCATCCCTTGTCAACATTTACAAAGAATTACATGATGATTTGGGTTGCACAATTCCCTCACACGGCGAATTAACGAAATGGGCAAAACAAGGTGTATTACTATTGAACGCCACTTTAACCGTTCGTGAACATCAAGCTAATTCTCATCGCAATAAAGGCTGGGAAAGATTAACTGATGCGATTATCGCAAGTCTTAATCAAAAAGAGACACCAGTAGTCTTCTTACTTTGGGGTAACAATGCTCGTCAAAAGAAAAAACTCATCACCAATCCCAATCACTTAATCTTAGAATGTGCTCATCCAAGCCCCTTAAGTGCCTATAATGGGTTCTTTGGCTGTCGGCACTTTTCTAAGGCCAATGCTTTCTTAGTTGAACATGGTTTAAAACCGATTGATTGGCAAATCGAAGAATCAGGAGGAATGAAAAAATGTTAGTAAAAGAAATGTCCCTTAAACAAATGCTAGACTTTAAACCTAGTGATGAAGATATGGTCATGTTAGACCTTGATGTTGTAACTTATATCAAAGTTAGTATGGTATCAATTATGAAAGAGATTAATTATAACTTTGTCCGTTACCTATTCAACCATGACAAAAAAGACGATTTAATCAATTCGATGAAAAATATTAATAGCACTATCTTCTATGATTTCATTTATAAAGATAACGAAGATAATGAACGTGCTATTACCATCTTTGAATTATATTCGACTAAACCTTATGCCGAAACTGAAATGTTAATTAATGAATTATTAGCTGACTATAGTCATGATGCTGAAGTCATCTTTGATTTTTATACTCACGATAATCATGAATACCGTCTCACAAATATTGATGGAATCGTTAAAACCGATCAATTAAAATAAATAAAAAGGAAGATTTATCGCAGAATTTATATCTGCCAACAATCTTCCTTTTATTATGCTTTTTTAAATTATTTAATAGTTATTATCATCGATAAATATTGCCACGGCAATCATCAAGCGTAGTCAATCTCCATAACACATTCAAAATTTGAATCAATTTCTTTGACTTTATTTTCAATGATTTTAATGACATCTTCTTTGTCATGATGATCAGTATATGGCAAAACAACATCGAACAACAATTGTGTATATTTAATGCCTTGAATCACTCTAAAATCATGAATATTGTAGTTAGGATCAATCTCGTGAATCTTATCGACTACCTTAACTTTTAAATCCTTTGTCTTTTCATCATTCACATCAACCGGATCTATATGTATAGTTGTCATAATATTGTATTTCGCTAAAATCTCACGTTCAATCATATCGATTTTATTATGGATATCCATGATATTCCCTCGGCAATCGACTTCGACATCAATAGTCATGTAGCGTCTAGATGTACCATAATCATGAATTAATAAATCGTGAAGTCCTAAAACCACATCATGACCTTCGACAAGTTCTGTAATTTCTTGAACCAAATCCTCATCAGGGGCTTGGCCGAGTAATAAATCAGTAGTTTGTTTAAAAATTTCATATCCCGACTTAATGACTAATAACGAGACAATTGAACCAACAATACCATCAATTGGATAATCACTCACAAGTGAAAAACATAATGAAACAAGTGTCGCTGAAGTAACTAAAACGTCATTAAAGTTATCTTGGCCAGCAGCTTTTAGCGAGATAGAATTTATTTTTTCACCAGTCTGGATATTGAAACGTGACATCCAAAATTTGGTAATGATTGCCACAATCAGAACCACAACTACGGCATAATTAAATTGTACAGGAACCGGTTTAAAACACTTGATAATAGCATCTTTTAACGATCCAAAACCTACCACGAAAATGAAGAAAGCAATCATCATACCCGAAACATATTCCATACGTCCATGACCATATGGATGGTTACGATCTGGGTGCAAACTTGCTAATTTAAAGCCAAAATAAGTCGCTATATTCGACCCCATATCTGATAAGTTATTGAAACCATCGGCAACAATTGCACTACTATGAATAGTATATCCAAAACCTAATTTGAAGATAACCATTAAAGTATTACAAATAATTGAAAGAATACTACAAAGAATTCCATAGTGTTTTTGCACGACTGGATCATTATAGTTTTCGTTATTCTTAATAAATTTATTTACAAGTATTTTAAACATTCGTCCCTCAATTTCCTATTTTTGATAAATTACCTCACCTCGTTTAATAGTTGCAAGGACTTGAATTTTATCGATGTCAAGTGGATTAACTGTCATTGGATTTTGGTCAAGAATGACAAAGTTAGCTTGTTTATTCACTTCTAAACTACCTTTGATATCTTCTTCAGAATATTGATATGCAGCATTAATCGTAACGCCTTTTAAAGCGTCGTAAACACTCATCTTTTGATTAGCACCAATTGTTTTTCCTGTACGAGTTAAACGATTAACTGCACACCAAATTGTCTTCATCATATCTGGTGGAACAACTGGTGAATCTTGGTGCATTGTATATTTAACACCTAAATCAGATGCATCTTGAGAAATAGAAATTTGGCTACCACGTTCAGGGCCAAAATTTTTCATATGAATATCGCCCCAATAATATGTATGAGCTAAGAAAAACGAAGCAATCATATCCAACTTCTTCATACGTTCAAGTTGATCTTTGCGTACAAGCTGAGCATGAATCATAACCGGGCGATATAAATCGTCGATTTGCAAATCTTCTTTAACTTTCTCAAATTCGCGAATATATTGTTCTGCCGCTTCATCGCCATTACAGTGAGTAATCAATTGTTTGTGATCTTCGACTGCCGATTTAATAAGACTATAAACCTCTTCATCACTATGGATTGGATAACCACAATAATCACCTTTTCCAACATATGGTGTGCTCATCCAAGCAGTTAAGCCTTGTGGCGAACCATCTAAGAACATCTTATAACCACCAATTTTAAAGTGCTTATGGTAATCTTTCACATAGGGATTGTTCGGATCATTCATAGTATCACGCATCGTCATTAAATCAAGATAACCAACCACATCAAGTTTTAATAAATCATTTTCTGCAAAAGTCGTCAATAAATCATATAAAGGTTTAGCTATCATGCCATCTTGAACTGTTGTAATACCATTGCTGGCATAGATGTTTTGAGCTTCCTTGACTAATGAAAATAGTTCTGTAATATCGCTTACTGGTTTTTGTTCTAAAAAAGATATAAACGCATTTTCTTCCATGAAACCATTTGGTTCTAATGTGCCTTTAACTCTGCCGTATTTACCACCAACTGGATCTTTAGTTTCAGCGGTAATACCTTTAGAATCTAACGCAAAACTATTAGCTACACCCATATGATTTGAAGCGTGGATAATTAAGACTTTATGTTTAGTCGAAACTCTATCAAGTACATCTTTGGTTGGATGGGCATCTTCAGTTAAGAAGTTGTTATCATAGTTGTTTCCAACAACCCACTCACCTTCTGGAATTTGTTTCTTCACAATAAAATCTTGCATCAATTTTACGATATCATCAAAATTAGATGCACTAGTTAAATTGCATTGATTAAGGGCATTGGCTACCCCATAGAAATGACTATGTGGGTCAATAAAGGCTGGTAACATCGCCTTACCTTTCAAATCAATCATTTCAGTATCGCCATCTTTTAGTGACAAAATCTTTTCGTTGGAACCAACCGCTTTGATGACACCATCTTCTTCCATTAAAGCTTCAGCTTCACGAGATTGGTCATTCATAGTAATGAGCTGACCATTAAAATAAATTCTCTTCATTTTAGCCTCCTATAGTTTGTTCCCCTCACAACTATGTTAACACCAAAAAACAAAGTCCCGCAATTGGGACTTTGTAATTAATAAATGTCATTTGGTAAAACTTCAGGTTCTTCATCATCAAGACGAATATTCTTACGGAAAACAGTTGGAGTCATTCCTTTAAGTTTTAAGAAATTACGATCGAATGTCTTAATAGTGTTATAACCAACATCCAAAGCAATATGAACTACTGGTAAATCTGTCGTTAATAATAGTTCACAAGCACGATTAATTCTTAAATGTTGTAAGAAGTCTTCGAAGTTAACTTCAAGTTGGAATAACAACTTACGGTTAAGTTCAATCACCGAAATATCAAAACGTTTTGCAACACCAGCAACTGACAAATCTTCGTGATAATTTTTAAGAATATAGTCAATGATTTCGAATGTTAAAGAACGGTTTTGATCCTTGAACATGTGATCTTTAGCCTTATAAATTGAACGATACTGTTTAGGCGAAAGATTCATTCTAGCTGTAAACACTTTCACTAAGTGCGAAGCATCGGTATAGCCGACCATGTAGGCAATATCGATTAATGCCAAGTCAGTATAAGTTAACAAATCTATTGCCTTGGTAATACGCATATCGTTAACTAAATCATTAAAAGTACGCCCAGTAACATCGGTGATATAGCGGGAAATCGATGATTCACTCATGTAAAAGACATCTGATAAACAATCTAAAGTTAAACGGTTTGAGATGTGTGAGTAGATGTATTTAAAGATATTTTGACGATTATCGAGTTCAATTTCTTCGCCACTCTTTGTAACACAAGTCTTTTTCTTTTCAATATAACGAATGAAATCGATGATTATTTCAATAATTTTATTCGAAACATAAATTTCACTTAATTCTTTTTCTTGCTCAACATCATAAATTGAGTCAATTCCTGCTTCTTGTTTAATTGATTCAAGAATTGATTCCATCTTTGTTTGTTCGGCTTTTGTTAATTGAATAACGGGATTTTCAATAATCGGATTAATAATTGAATAATCGCTTGAAATCATATTCAATTGTAATTTCAACATATTTTGGATAATTGAAGAATTATATACTACTTTGATGAAGTGCAACGGGCTTTCAACATCTTTAATAACAGTTGTTTCCCATGGCAAAATTGCGACCATGCTACCTTTTTTGATTTCGTAATTCATACCATCAATAGAAATTGTAGCTTTACCTTTTAATAAATATAGGAAACGGGCTTGGCGATGAATTAAAGGTTTTGTGTCTTCATCAATAAATTCGACATCGTAGCTGTAAAATTTACGTTTATCGTAACTAGAACAGTACTGATCCTGGACTTGTGTAATTTCTCGCATATAGTACCTCGCACCATATTTTAACATTTTATGATTTATTTGTGAATTAATTTAATGCTGATTTATCAAGTTATAAATTCGGTCTATATATCTTTCGTTCTAATTAATGACCAAAATTTTTATATTTCTTTGCTTCTTATATAGCATAAACATTTAAAATCTTTACTAAATTTTATACATATTAAATAATAAGCGACTTAATCAGTCACTTATATTTATTTACGATGTTTGGCTTTTTACCTAAAATACAAAAATTACAATTTGCACAGTGCCTTAATGCCAGCCCAATAAAAAACTGCATAAGTTTAAATTATGCAGTTTAAATAAATTATTTTTCTGTAGATTCCATTTTTTCAGGAGTACTTACACCGATTAGGTATAATGCGTTCTTTAATGCAATCTTAGTTGCTAAAGATAATGCTAAACGTTGTTTAGATAATTCAATATTGTTTGTATCAATCATCTTTAAAGCGCCATAGAATGAATGGAAGTATTGAGCCAACTTTTGGATGTAGTTACAAATCTTGTTTGGAGAACGAGTAAGAGCTGCATCGGCTACAACACCTGGGAATTCATTGATGTGTTTTAATAAGTCAATTTCTTTTTCATTAACTAATAAATCATAATGATCTAATTTGCCAACTTCAATACCTGCTTCTTTTGCTTTATTTAAAGCTGTGCAAATACGAGCGTATGCGTATTGAGCATAGTAAACTGGATTTTCATTTGTTTTTGTACGTGCAAGAGTTAAGTCAAAATCTAAGTGAGTATCAACAGCTCTTGATAAGAAGAAGTAACGAGCTGAGTCTAAGCCAATATCATCAACTAATTCACGAATAGTGATGGCATTACCAGTACGTTTAGACATCTTAACTTCTTCACCGTTTTCAACTAGACGTACCATTTGAATGATATCAACTTCTAGTGAACCCTTTGGATAGCCTAAAGCTGTAATCGCAGCTTGCATACGAGGAACGTAACCATGGTGGTCAGCACCCCATAAGTTAACTAATTTCTTATAACCACGTTCAAATTTGTATACATGGTTAGCGATATCTGGTGTTAAGTATGTGTAGAAACCATCAGATTTCTTTAGTACACGGTCCTTATCATCGCCATATTCAGTAGACTTGAACCAGAATGCACCATCTTGTTCGTAAGTTAGACCTTTATCAATCATAATCTTTAAAGCATCATCAACACGGCCAGCATCAACGATAGCTTTTTCACTTACCCAAGAATCAAATTCACAACCGAAGTATTTTAAATCTTCTTCGATACGTTTCATTTCTAAGTGGTAGCCTTCCTTCTTAAAGAATTTTAAAGCATCTTCGTTTGGAACATTTAACCATTTGTCACCATCGGCTTCTTTGATTTGTTTAGCGATATCAATGATATCTAAACCATGGTAACCATCTTCAGGTAAAGTAAATTCTTTACCAAATAATTCTAAATAACGTGCTTGAACAGATAATGCAAGCATATCCATTTGACGACCATTATCGTTAATATAATATTCTCTTAAGCAGTTATAACCAGATGCTTTCAATAAACGACAAGTACTATCGCCCCAAGCAGCACCACGAGCATGTCCTAAGTGTAGGATACCTGTAGGGTTAGCGGAAACATATTCAACTAAAATTGGGAAACCATTGCCTGAATTGTTGTGTCCGAATTCATCACCTTGGTCAATAACTGTATTAATAATATCTGCCATTTCAGATTTCTTAATCCAGAAGTTGATAAAACCAGGTCCTGCGATTGCAATCTTATCTGTATTTTGAAGTTTTTCTTCTAATCCAGCAACAAGTTCAGCTGCAATTTCTTGAGGTCGACGTCTTAATACCTTAGTCAAACGCATAGCGATATTTGTTGAGTAGTCACCATTTGCGTTGTCCTTAGGGATTTCGATCATTACCATACCGTTTTCAGGCACATAATCGAATTTTTCTTTAATTACTTCTTTAATTGTGTCAATTAAGACGTTTTCGATCTTATTCATATCTTTTTCCTTCCTTTTATGATCTCTAAAATAAAAAAATCTATCACGAGGATAGAATGTTTTTTATAATGGCGCGCCCAGTAGGAATCGAACCCGCAACCTTTTGATCCGTAGTCAAACGCTCTATCCAGTTGAGCTATGGGCGCATAAAATAAATAGTGGTGGGGCTGGAGGGACTTGAACCCTCACGGTATTGCTACCGCCGGATTTTAAGTCCGACGCGTCTACCATTCCGCCACAACCCCACTTTTGCTGGAGGTTCCTGCCAGATTCGAACTGGCGATCACAGAGTTGCAGTCTATTGCCTTACCACTTGGCTAAGGAACCGCTGTACTACCTTCCGTGCTTAATTATATTATCAAAAACTAATCGTCTTTGCAAGCCTTTTTGTGCAATTTTTTTAATAATTTTTAAATTATTTTTTACATTAAATAACGCACATCGCTCATACCCTTTATTCATGGGATATGAGTCGATTTTCCATATCGTAAACTAATTTTAATTCTTGCACAACATCGTTATCAAAGATGCCATTTAGAAAGTATCTATCCCCTTCCCACATCTCTAATTCATCTAATTTATTAATTGGAATCCATTTTAATACACCTTCATTGCATTCTTTGATATCTCCTTCGAATTCTTTTGCAATATACACGAACATCAATTCGTTATCGTATTTCGCAAAATTGAATGTTACAACCGATTTTAAGATTGGATTCTTTAAAGTTAAACCTGTCTCTTCAAATGTTTCACGAATGATACATTCTTTAGGACTTTCGCCTTCTTCAACTTTTCCGCCAACACCAATCCATTTGTTGGCATTCATATCATTCTCTTTCTTAATTCGATGTAACATTAAAACTTCTCTATCTTTTACAATATAACAAATGGTTGTCAATAACATAAGCGCGCCTCTTTCTAAAGTTTAAAAGTTGCATATCGCAACTTTTAATTAATCAACTAATGTACCAGGTACAAAGTCTTTTGTAATTGTTAATAGTTCAACATCCTCATCATCAACCAAAGATGCGCACATTAACATACCATTAGATTCTAAACCTCTGAACTTCGCTGGTTTCAAATTTGTAACCACAACAACACGTTTGCCAATAACTTCTTCAGGTTTGTAGAAATCTGCAATACTTGAAATAATTTGTCTTGGTTCTTCTTCGCCAACATCAACTTTAAAAACTAATAGACGATCAGCATTAGGATGCATTGAACATTCTAGGATAACACCTAATTTAAATTCGATTTTATCGAAATCAGAATAAGAAATTACGTTTTTTGCCATAATTATCCCTCCTTAGGCCTTAATTATACCAAAAGCAATTAAATATATGCCACATAAAAAGGCCATGTATATGGCCTTAAAATGAACTAAAAGTTATTGCGCCTTCTTCATTCTTTTTTCTTTAAGATATGGCACAACATTAATAATGATTAAAATCACTGTAATTGCAAAGATAATCAAAGCTGATAATGCATTAACACTTGGGTTAATACGTTTAACACTTGAGTAAACAAATGTTGAAATATTATTGATACCAGGACCTGTTACAAAGTAAGAGATAATAAAATCATCAAATGACATTGTAAAAGCAATTAAAGCACCTGAGACAATGCCTGGCAAGATTTGTGGAATAATGACCTTATATAGGGCTTGGAATGGCGTACAGCCAAGATCTAGAGCTGCTTCAGCAATATTATCATCAAGTTGACGTAATTTTGGCATAATTGAAAGAATTACGTAAGGAATACAGAAGATAATATGAGCAAGCAACAAAGTCACAAAACCTGTTTGCATATTTAATGATTTAAAGAACAACATCAAACCAATTGCTGTAACAATTTCTGGATTCAACATTGGTAAGTTATTTGTTTGAGTTACAAGTTCTCTTACAATACGCTTTGATTTGCTTAAACCGATTGCTGTAATTGTACCAATAATCGTAGAGACAATAGTCGCAATGACCGCAATGACAACAGTATAGTAAACCGATTCCATCATCATACGATTGTTAAACATCTTTTCATACCATTTTAAAGAGAAACCTGTGAAATGTGTTAATGAACGAGATTCGTTGAATGAAAAGAAGACAACATAAATGATTGGCAAGTAGAAGAACAACATGACAATCGTCAAGAAAATTTTCGAGAAGATCTTTTTATTTTTCATCCTAGCGTGCCTCCTTATCATAATCGAACTTACGTGTTAGATACATTGAGATTAAGATGACGACTGTCATGATTAAACTGATTGCACTACCGAAGTTCCAGTCACCAGTTGTGACAAAATAGTTTTCAATTAAGTTACCAACCAAGACATAACTTCCACCACCTAGCAATTGTGGAATGAAGAATGAAGATACTGCTGGTAAAAAGACTAGTGAGATACCTGAGATAATGCCAGGCACTGATAAAGGTAAAGTTACCTTCAAGAAAGCTTGTTTATTATCACAGCCTAAATCGTGAGCTGCAACGATTAAGTTTTTGTCCATTTTTGATAATGAAGTATAAATTTGTAAGATCATGAATGGCAAAAAATTGTAAACCATGCCAATATAAACTTTCATTTCTGGTGTAAAACTTGTTTCAAGTAAAATACCACGCCATGCATATGTGCGTACTAACATATTAATCCACATTGGCAAAGTGATTAATAGCACCATAATTCCTTGAGAATTACTCTTAAGTTTTGCAATAAAATATGCTGTTGGATAACCAATGGCAATACAAACTAAAGTTGTTACTACCGCAATCTTTAAAGATCTAACTAATACCTTAATAAAGATTGGATCATTAAAGAAACGAATGAAGTTTTCAATAGTGAAGTTGATTGTTAAAACATCATTACCGGGTTGAGTGAAAGCGTAAACCACGATAATCAACATTGGCATCAAAATAAAGATGCCGGCCCAAACACAATATGGGTAGACTAATTGACGGAAATTCTTCATCTTACATCACCATCTTAGACATAACATGAATATCATCGGCATCGAAGTCTAATGAGACCGCAGCCCCTTCTTCTTGTTTCTCGGTTGTATGAACTTTATATGTACGACCTTCAGTTACGAATGTAACTTCGTAGTCACCTTCTTCAATTTCATTTGGATCAAAGTCAAAACGAACGTCATCAATTTCGACTTCATCCTCATTATCTAAGTACCAAGCATATGCATCGGCCCAAGTGATTAAATCAACGCTGATGGCCATTGATTCACGAATTTCATCAACTGATGTATAGATATCGAAAGCTTGAATACCGATATTATTGCCAGCATCTTCAACAACTTTTGGTTCAACAACACTAACCTTAATCGCAATTGATGTACCGTTGTGAGTCTTGAAAGTTACTGGATATTTACCGGCTTTTTCATTAATTTCATATTCAACTTCAGTGATTGAAATTTCTTCTTCAGTATCACGATCCCAAGCTTGAGCATTAGCACGAGCGATTAATTCAGCATCAGTTAATGCTTCAACATCTTCAATATCCATTGTAAAGTCTGTTGCATGCATCATTTCGTTATTGTCTTTATTAAAGACGTCACGATCTTTTAATACATGTAATACAACAGTCTTAGCAGCACCACGTTTTGTTTCGACAATAACCTCATAGTGCACACCCTTGAATAATACTGAAAGCACTTGACCATTTAGTTTACCTTGACCACGTTCTTTAATTTGAATATCTTCTGGACGAATCAAAACATCGACTTTTTCATTCTCTTTGAAACCGAAGTCCACACATGTATAGTCTCTATCATCAAAATTCACAAGATAGTCTTGTTTCATTACACCATCAATAATATTTGATTCACCGATAAAGTTTGCAACATATTCATTGTTTGGTTCATTATAAATTTCTGTTGGTGTTCCAACTTGTTCAATAATACCACCACGCATAACAACAATCTTATCTGACATTGTCAAAGCTTCTTCTTGGTCATGAGTAACAAAGATGAAAGTAATACCAACTTCTTGTTGGATACGCTTTAATTCTTCTTGCATTTCCTTACGTAATTTATGATCCAATGCACTTAATGGTTCATCTAATAATAGAACATCCGGTTCATTAACTAAGGCTCTTGCAATTGCCACACGTTGTTGTTGACCACCAGATAATAAAGTAACATCACGTTCTTGGAAACCATCTAAGCCCACAAGTTGAATCATACGATCAACTTTTGGTTTAATTAAATCTTTAGGCATTTTCTTAATCTTCAAACCGAATGCAACATTTTCGAAAACATTTAAATGTGGGAATAAGGCATATTTTTGGAAGACAGTATTAATTGGGCGCTTATAAGCTGGCAATTTTGAAATATCTTCACCATCAAAAATGACTGAACCTTGGTCTTGTTCAAGGAAACCACCAAGAATTCTTAATAATGTCGTTTTACCACAACCAGAAGGTCCAAGTAGAGTTACAAATTCGTTTTCATAGATATCTAGATTAATACCTTTTAAAACAATGTTACCGTCGAATTCTTTGACGATATTTCTAAATTCAATTAATTTTTTCATTTATAATCCCCTTTGCTCTAAAAAATTGGTGGTGTACAAATCCAAATGAAGATTGCTTCACGTTCACTTGTATTTTCGATGTAGTGTTCATCATCACCTTTTAAGTAGAAAGTGTCACCTTTCTTTAAAACGTATTCTTCGTTGTTTGTAATGTCTTTAATGACAATCGAACCCCTCAAGACATAGCCAAATTCTTCGCCTTCATAAGGCTTAATTTCAAACGTCTTTGCGTGTGGATTAAGCTTGTATAGAATTGGTTCCATTTCATTATTTTGTGCTTCAGGCACAAGCCATGTAATTGTCGAATCTTCTTTCTCTAAGACGTAGTAATCATCTTTAGTATAACTGATGCGAACATCACTCTCTTCCTTGAAGAAAGTTGCTAAATCCACACCCAGTACTTCAGTAATGTCTTCCAAGGTTGTAATACTTGGTGAAGTCAAATTACGCTCTAATTGTGATAAAAAACCCTTACTCAGCTCACAACGTGAGGCTAACTCTTCCAAGGTTAAATTCTTTTTCATGCGTAATTGTTTTATTCGATTTCCAATATCCATACAATCACCCTTTTCTGTTTAGTAATACTAAACTAATTGTTTAAAATTATAACATCTTTATTATATTAGACTTTTCCAAAAATTCAAGATATCCCAATAAAAAAAGACCACCGAGGTGATATGTACCCTCTTTACTGGACAAACCAGTAAGGAGGGTATTTTTTATGCGT
>JAHHTG010000019.1 GCA_020024765.1 Thomasclavelia sp.
TAATAAGTCACACCCATCATCAATAAGCTAAATGAAGCCACGCCAGTAACTGCGACTCTTGGTAATAAAACCATCTTCACATCTGGTAAGAAATACATTAAACGCCATGCTTGATAGATAACAAGTGGGAAAGTATAAACACCGACTACAATACCGATTAAACTACCACCAAGGCTTGCTAAAGCGGCATAGATAACATATTTGGAAATAATTTTAGCTTTTGAGAAACCTAAGGCGCTAAAGACACCAAGCTGTGTTCTTTCCTCATCAATTAAACGTGTCATCGTTGTTAGACAAACTAATGCCGCAACCATGAAAAACAGTAATGGGAAGATATGACCAATACTATTCATTTGGCCAAGTGTTGCATCAAACATCACACTTGAATAATGCGAATTACGATCAAGAATCATCCAATCAGCTTCTGGTAATTCTTCTAAATCTTGACGGGCTTTCGCTAAATCATTTTCAGCTTTCTCTTTTTCCGTCTCTAATTCATAGATAGCATCATCAAGTTGTTTAACGCCACTCTCGTATTCTTTACGACCCTTAGCAATCTCTTCTTTAGCTTTGACTAATTGTTCTTTACCAGAGGCTATTTGACGTTTAGCAGTTTCAAATTGGGCCTTACCTGTTTCAAGTTGGCTAATGCCTTCCTTCAATTGTTTGATATTTAAATAAGCTGATTTAATATCACCACCTGCTTGTTTATCAATTTCATCTAACATTTTTTGAATTTCTTCAGTAGCGTTGCCTTGATTATCAATTAAAGCTTGTAACGCTAAATTCTCAGATTTTAAGAAACGGATTTCACCATCTAGAGTTGTAATTTCTTTTTCTAAATCAGCAATTTCTTGACTCTTGGCCTCGATTTCTAAAGACTTGGCTTCGTATTCTGGTGTCCCTTCTTCTAACGTTGATAATTCAAGTTCTAAAGCCGTCTTTTCAGCACGCTTTGCAATCAATAATTCACGCTTATTAGGATTTTCGGGCGTGCCATCACCATTAAGTTTTTGGCTTAATTCATTGATACGAGTTTCATTTTGTTTAATAGTTTCAGCTGCATTTGTCGCTTGATTTGGCAAATCATCACGAACTAATTCAAGTGAACGATATAAGTTATAAGAAGCTTCTAAAGTTTCATAAGCTTGATCAAATGGCATGCCAGTCGAAGATTCAACATAGGCAATGCCTTCATCAACTTTCTTTTGGTTCGCATCAATAATAGCTTGATTCTTTTTAATTTCTTCTTCACCAGCTTTTAGTTGTGTTTCATTAGCACTAATTTGAGCTTCACCAGTGATGATTTGAATGTATGCTTCATCAAGTTTCTTTTGGTTCTTTGCGATTTCTTCATTAGCTTCAGCTAATTTATCATCAAGTTCTTGTTGACCATCAGCGATTTTTTGTTCAGCCTCGGCAATAATTTTATCTTTCAAGAAACTTGATTGATTTTCTTTGGTTCTTTCTAGAACTCTTAAATTACGGTCAACTTCATCTTGATAAGTCTCGCTAAAGGCTAATTTATCTTGAGTACTATCAAATGTCACATAGAGTGATGTGTAATAATCAAAGATAAAATTATCGTTCGGGATAAATAAAATTGCATTTAAATCTAAGTTATCAAGTGTTGAAACTTCGTTCGTTGCCGCCATATATTGTGGTGTTTCAACTTTACCGACAATCTTAAATTTTTGGTTCACCAAACGTTCATCGATTTCTTCTTGATCATCAAGAGAAACGTAAACAGTGTCGCCAATTTCAAAAGTTCCTTCATAAACAGATCCAACAATTAAAGCTTCACGATCATTTTTTGGCAAACGACCTTCGATTAAGTTGTATCTATTTACGCTGAGGTCCATTTCTTGAAGTCTAGTTATGAAGACATTATCGTCACCTTTTGTTCCAAAGACGTCAACAAATCTTGTACCTTCAACATTTTTGACACCACGCGTATCTGCAATGGCATCAATATCTTCATCACAGAAGCCATAAGAAGAATATATCTGAACATCCATAAGATTATATTCACGATCATAAGCATCAACGCTGTATTGAAGATAAGGTGAACTCGAAAGCAAGCCCACCATAAAGGCAACTCCGATTACAACGATAACAAATAATGTCAAGAAACGCTTCTTTGTTCGTTTAATTAATCGGAAAGTATCTTTATTAAACATTAATATTCAATTTCCTCAACTGGTTTTGGATGTTCATTAATGATGATGTCTTCAATCTTGCCGCTACGGACCTTAATAATCTTTTGACCCATATCAGCTAAAGCTCCATTATGGGTAATCATGACTACCGTCATATGACGTTTTTGGGACATATCTTGTAAAACTTTTAGGACTTGTTTGCCAGTCTTATAGTCAAGAGCACCAGTTGGTTCATCACACAATAATAACTTTGGATTCTTGGCAACTGCACGTGCAATGGCCACACGTTGTTGTTCACCACCAGAAAGTTGCGATGGGAAGTTATTCATTCTTTCTTCTAGACCGACTAAAGAAAGAATTTCTTTCGCATCTAAAGGATTCTTAGCAATTTGGCGAGCTAATTCAACATTTTCTAATGCCGTCAAGTTTTGAACCAAATTATAGAATTGAAAGACAAAACCAATATCATGACGACGATATAGGCACAATTGTTTTTCATTGGCTTTTGAAATGTCACGACCATCGACGACAATACTACCTTTACTCAACATGTCCATGCCACCAAGCAAGTTAAGAATTGTTGTCTTACCAGCGCCCGAAGCACCCAAGATTACCACAAACTCGCCTTTATCAATTGAAAACGAAATATCATCAAGGGCTTTAATTTCAACTTCGCCCATTTGATAGATTTTCGACACATTATTAAATTCAATATAACCCATTTATCTTACTCCTTTAGTAGCTTTTTCTGTTTGAAACATATTTAGAAATAGACGGAAATATGTCTTAATATTAATCAAAATCTTATCATCATCCGCATCGGCATCTAGACATTCATGAATACCGGCAAACAGCGATTCCGATAAGGAATTTGTCAGTAGTTTCAATAACGTTTGATCAGTTATCTCATACATTAACTGTTCTTTTAACAAGGCTTTAATTACGCCATCAACCCACAATTTAATAAAACGATTCTCTTTCCCATAATTCATGAGAATCATCATTTCATCACGATACTCGCGTCTTAAATGAATCAGTTCTTCAGAAATTGAATCTAAAGCTTGCCCAATATGTTCGATATCTAAACCAATTTCGTCTACTTCACGTTCAAAGGTAACTCGATTAGCAGTGTTCTTTTTAAGGATTAGATTTAACCTTAATAAAGCTGGTTGTATGACTACATCAACGAGTTCTTGTTTACTTTTAAAGTAACGATAAACATTGCCAACTGTCATATCGGCTTTATTTGCGATATCACGCATTGAAGCTGTCTTATAGCCTTTATTTAAGAATTCTAACTTAGCAGCTTCAACAATCTTATTCCGTGTTTCTTCTTTTAAAACTTGTGGCATAATTACTCCTTATGTATCAATAGTATACACCCGTTCATTATTAAATTAAATAAAGAATGTGTGCAATTCACATTCATTTCACAAAAATATAAAAAACACTAAGACAAAATCTTAGTGTTTTTAAAATGCAGTGTTTTGAGTAAGAAACTATTTTCTTAAACCTAACTTCTTAACAAGGTTACGGTAACGGTTAACGTCATTTTCCTTTAAGTAGTTTAAGAAATTCTTACGTTTACCAACCATCTTTAATAGACCACGGTTTGAGTGGAAGTCTTTCTTGTGAACCTTTAAGTGTTCGGTTAAACGGTTGATTTGAGCAGTTAAGATTGCAACTTGAACTTCTACAGAACCTGTATCACCTTCGAATAAAGCGAATTCTTTGATGATGTCTTGTTTTTCTTGTTTTGATAACATTTTTATTTTCTCCTTTTATCAATATATAACTTCTATTCCGAGTATAAGATTGGAGTTTTCTTAAACCCAGCATAAAAGCGAATTAATATTACCATACCAACACTAATTGTGCAAGTGATATTGGCCTAAACCTAAGCGATGTTCGACTAATTCACGAACTTGTGCTTCTGTATCTTGTTTTAATGCTTCGTTTGCCAATTCTTCCATCTCATTGCGTGCTAAATCTTTAATCGTTTTACGAACATTTAAGATGCTATCGGCAGAAATTGAGAATTCATCAAGTCCCAATCCAACCAAGACCGGCACTACCAATGAATCACTGGCCATTTCACCACAACAGCCGCACCATTTACCATATTTATGTGCACCATCAATTGCCATTTTTACAAGTCTTAAAACAGCTGGATTTAATGGTTGATATAAATATGAAACGGTTGGTGAAGTTCGATCAGCTGCTAAGGTATATTGAATTAAATCATTAGTACCAATTGAAAAGAAATCAACATATTTGGCAAATTGTTCAGCAAGTAATGCCGCTGAGGGGATTTCAACCATCATACCAACTTCGATATCGTCGCTAAATGGAACGCCTTCGCAAAGTAAATGTGCCCGTTCTTCTTCAAAAATCGCTTTAGCATCTTTGAATTCTTGCACAGTCGCAATCATTGGAAACATAATCGCTAATTTGCCATAAGCCGATGCTCTAATTAAAGCTCTTAGTTGAACCCTAAAAATATCTTGATTATCCAAACATAATCGAATAGCACGATAGCCCAAGAATGGATTCAATTCTTTTGAAAAATGGAAATAATTTAATTTCTTATCGCCGCCAATATCAAGTGTTCTAACAACAACTCTTTTACCCCTCATCTTTTCAAGGACTTCCTTATACGCTTCAAATTGTTCATCCTCACTTGGGAAGTCATCAGTTGAATTCATATACAAGAATTCCGTTCGGTATAAACCAACAGAATCACCATTAACTTCAAGTACGGCTTCTAAATCATTTGGAGTTCCGATATTGCCGGCAATATCAAGTAAAATTCCATCTCTTGTGATTGAAGGCTCATTAATTAAAGCCTTTAATTCTTCTCTCTCTGTATGATATTGGTCAGCTATCATTTGATACTCGCTAATTGTTTTTTCATCTGGATTAATGATGATCTCACCATTCAATGCATCAAGAATCATGATATCACCATTTTGAACATGATTTAAAACATCTTTTGTTCCAACTACAGCCGGAATTTCTAAAGTTCGGGCCATGATAGCCGAATGTGAAGTTTGACCACCGATATTGGTCGCAAAACCTAAGACATAATCTTTGTTTAAAGTTGAAGTATCAGATGGTGTTAAATCGTGAGCTACGACAATAACCTCTTCATTGATACTGCCCAAATCAGGAATAATGAGACCTGAGATATTGCAAAGCAATCTAAAAGCTACATCATTAATATCACTGACTCTTTCTTTAAAATACTCATCTTCCATTGTTTCAAAGTAAAGTATCATTTGATCAACGACGGTTTTAATTGCTAAGTCAGCATTCATACCATTCTTAATCAAATCTTCGACGTGAATCTTAAAATCTGGATCACTCGCCATTGTTAAATGGGCATCAAAAATAGCAAGTTCATGGTCTGATAAACGATTCTTGGCGCTAGTTTTAATCATTTCAATATCTGAAATCGTTTTAGTTAATGCATTTTCGAAAATCGCTAATTCATCATCAATATCACCTTGGACTTCTTTAAGTTTAATTTGGGGTTGTTCATACTTATAGACTTTAGCAATGACAATCCCTTTAGAAACAGCGATACCTTTCATGGTCTAAACTCCTTTGTAGTTAATTAAATCTTACCCTATTTTTCACAAAATAACTACTATAAGTCCAAATAACAGTACAAGAACTTTAAAAAGGCTCATATCAATTGATATGAGCCTTTACATAATAATTACTAATTTAATTCGATAAAAAAGATAAAATCTTGACAAGCACGATCAATGTAACGACGATAAGTTGATTCTGAGAAATATTCGCGATACCACTTATTACGACGACCGCCTAATATTTCATGTTCAATAATCAATTTCTCAACATCGTTTTCAACCATTAATAACGGTTTTCTAAAACGTGCAATCGATAATCTCAGTGTTTGTACAAAAACCGGATCTTCCTTCATAATAAAGTAATTATCATTCAACATTTGTTTAAATAAACGATATGTTGCACCACATTGGTGTGCTTTTTCATAAGTTTTATTGCTATTTTTGTTTCGAGTAGCCGAAACATTAAGACCATCATACTTTTCCATGATGAATCGTCCCCCCTCATAGTTAAAATTTAAAATTAATTATATTAGAGGGAAAATTAAGTTTAACTGCAATAAAAGTAAATACTGTGATTAGTCGATTTCAATTAAACCGTAATTGTCATCGTTACGTTTGTAGACAACGGCTAATTTTTCTGAATCGATATCTTTGTAAATAAAGAATGAGTGAGAAAGCATTTCCATATGCATAATTGCATCGTCCAAGCTTAATTCATCAGCGAAGATATGTTTAGTTCTTACTAATGTGTCTTCCTCAGCCTCATTTAAATCTTCATTTGCAAATGTTTCAACCAATGAATCTTTATGACGACGAGATAAACGAGTCTTTTGACGTCTAATTTGATCTTCTAGTTTATCGATTGCTAAATCGACTGCAGCATAGAAGTCCTCGTGTTCAACTTCAGCACGTAGGATACCTACCTTTGATGGAATTGTAACTTCAACTTTTTGAACATTAGGATAAACCTTTGCAACAACACGTGCAGTTGTATTTTCATCGATTAAAAAATACTTCTTTAAGAATGAAAGCTTAGTCTCAATTTTGTGACGCATTCCTTCTGTAATTGTAATATTTTCGCCATAGATTTCGAACTTCATAGTATTTCCTCCTTGATTTCTAAGACCTATTTAGAAGTGATTATTTTTTCTAACCACTGGTAAATCAAATATAACGAATATGAATCTAATGAACAATATTCGATTAAATCGTTCTTGATCATATTTACATCGGTGTCAGTTTCGTGACGATCGATTTTTCGCCATTTTTCAACAGCGACCATTCCATTGTTGATGGATAAATCTTCATAAGTTAAATCCGATACAACATTAAGCAAAGATTTCACGGAATAGTTACCACGCATCTTTGTATGGTAAATTAAGCCATTTAAGAATGGAAATGACATGTCAATAAAACGCTCAGCCACATCATTTAATTCTTCGGCATAGGTTGGAAATTGCTCAGCCAGTTCTTTAATTCTTAGCACTTCCGCACCTAAGGCGTTATAGGCAACAAGTTTAGCCCCCTTTGGTACATCTTTAAGTAACGCTTTAATAAATTTCTCTCGACAATCACCAGTGCCAATGAAAGCATTGTGATGCATCTCGCCATGCTCGTCTAAAACATGAATAGAATATTCAAAGCACACAACATCATATGGTTTTAATCCTTCGAATTGAGGAATTAAATAGCGTTCCCATTCAAAGTCTATAAAGACAAGTGGTCTTTCTTTTAAGTCACTTAGCCAAGCTCTTAATGGATAAGCATCATAGTATATACCTCCATTACGGCTAGCCATAATCTGTGCGTATTGACAGCGATTACCTTCGATTTCATCGGGATTTGCATCTTTTAGATATAAGATTCCCTCTTCAAACATTTTGTGCTTATAACGGCTCGCAACAAGTGTCAAAATTGAATCGTCTTCATATGTTTCTTCTTCCGCGAAACATTGATTGTAGAATGGACAAATTTGTTTATTCTTACAAGCTCGAACCTTTTTAACCGCAAAATCTTCTAAATGGCCTTGATCCATTTGATCAAGATAACGTTTAGGATCAACCTTTCTTTCATAAATTTTCGGTTTAATCCTTGAAACTTTATGATTCTTGGAATTATAAAAATAATTAGCTATTTTAAATAATCCATTAACATCAAGTTCTCCGTGATAAACGTAATCGGCATTTAAATGAATAATATAAATATGATTGATTCGAATGTTATTTTTTTCTAAAACATGAATATGATAACGATAAAAATCCACATCATCTTCTTTTGGAAACAATTGTCCAATTGCAAAGTAAATATCAAACCCTTTTGGAGTTTTATGCATAAATGGAATTTTAATCCTTAAACAATCATACTCAAATCGTGCTTTTACAAACCATTCATATTGATCAAGCGCTTCTAGCGCACGTTCCTTGACATCACCTTGCTCGCCTAAGAAACATTCTTTAATACCCAAATATTTCTTGATTAATGGTGTCAAGGTTTCATCGTTTCGTAAATATTGAATATATTCCGGTTGTTCAATCTGATTTAGATAATACAACCTTGGACATTTACGAAACTGCTTAATGTCACTAATATGATACATATCTAACCTCAATCATATTATACCATAGTATTAATTATGTGATTCTCTTTAAATGCAGAAATTACCATCCTTGAAGATTTGAATTTCTTCCCCATCATATGTTGTACCAATAACGTTCATATCAGCATTACCAAACATAAAGTCAACATGATTCATTGATTTATTGCCACCTACTTCATACAATTCATCTTCGCTCATATCGGCACCACCCTTTTTGTTCGTTGGATAGCATTGACCTAAAGCTAAGTGACACGAAGCATTTTCATCGAACAGTGTATCATAGAACAAGATATTCATATTTGAAATTGGTGAATCATGAGAGATTAAAGCCACTTCACCAAGTGAACGCGATCCCTCATCTGTGTCTAATAAGTTTTCAAGAATATCTTGGTTATTGACTGCTTCGTGAGCAATAACACGGCCATCTTTAAATGTTAACTTAAATTGGTTAATTAATTTGCCACTATATGCTAATGGTTTAGTCGAAACAACTGTACCATCGATATGACGACGGTCAGGCATCGTGAAAACTTCTTCAGTTGGAATATTCGCATTAAATTCAATACCACGAGCACTGATTTCCGAACCACCTTCCCAAACATGGTCTTTTACTAAACCAACAACTAAATCTGTACCTAAACTATTTTTAAAGTGTAATGATTTAAAGTTGTAATTGTTTAACTTAGAAGAGTGATTGCGAATTTCGGCATTATGTTCATTCCATGCATCTTCAACACTCTTATCTTCGCTACAACGACTAGTATAAAGAATTGCTTCCCATAATTTTTCATAAGCTTCTTTATCATTTAAATCGGGATAAACCTTTTTAGCCCACACAACATTAGGATAAGCAACAATTGACCATTGGCCAATGCTATTCATTGTATAGTAGCTATATTTAGAAGTCGCTTGCATCCAAGCTCTTTGAACTTCGCGAATCTTTGTAGCATCAATTCCTTCTAATAAATCTGGATCTGGTGAAATGATATTAAGTTTACAAATTCCTTTATCAATACCATCTTTAATCTTATCAACTTTCCAACTTGGAACTTCTTTTAAAGTGTCGGTTTCAACAAATTCATAATCATAACGACTTAACACATTATCACGATATTCAACTTCTACTTTACTAGCACCAGCTAAATAAGCTTGTTTAGCACATTTATGAATAAATTCATATGCTTCAACCGGACCATAAATCACGATTGGTTGACCTTTTTGAACGTTAGCACCAATCACAACAGCTAATTTTGCATATTCGTCTAAAATCTTTTCGCTAATCATTTTTGTCTCCTTTTAAAATTTCTATATATGTATTCATTGTAAATGAAAGCGGTTAAAAATGAAAGCGAATCGAAATCAGGTTATATTGCACTTAATCCCCCCCCTTCACCCTCGTTATTGCGTTTTACGATTTTCAAACCTTAAAAAGAGGTATTTTTTATGCAAAAATACCTCTTTTTTCTTAACTTTGATGTGATTTTACTAACATTGCTGCCCCAATAACACCTGGTTCTTCAAGAATGGCCTTCTTAATTTTGACTCCACGCATTCCTGGATGCACTAAATTATTATAATATTCTTCAACTTTATCAAAATAAACATCGCTAGCATTTGAACAGCCACCACCAATGACAAAAACAAACGGATCACACACATGAGCGATACATGACATCATTTGTGCAAAATCATATGCCATAGTATCAACGATTTGAAGTGCTACTTCATGACCTTGACGAGCCAATTCAAAGACATCGGCTGCAGTTTTGATTTCATTACCAATTAACTTTTGGCCTTTAGCACAAATAGCAGTGCCACTAGCTTCATTTTCAACAGCTCCAATATTTAAATGGTTATATTTCTCGCGATTTCTATCGATGATGATATTAGCGACTTCACCTGCATAACCATTTCTACCAGAAATGACACGACCATCAACAACAAGTGCCCCACCAATTCCAGTTGATTGAGTTAAATAATAAACAATCGGTAGATTCTCACCAGCTCCAACTACCGCTTCAGCTAAACCCGCTACATTAGCATCGTTATCTAAAAAAGTTGGTAAACTGAATGTTTCTTCAATTTCTTTAACAATCGGATATTTGGCAAAACCTTCTAGATTTGTCGACATTGTCATATAACCATTATAAGTATCAACAGGACCTGGAACCCCAATCCCAATTCCAGCACAATCATGATAATCCAATTGATTAATCATTTCTTTGATATTGCTCAAAACTTTTTCAGGACCTTCTTTTGCATAAGATGGACGTTTAACTTCATCTAATACATGTCCTGACTCATCCACTTTAGCAACACGGACATTGGTGCCCCCTAAATCAACTCCGATATAATATTGCATAATTATTCTCCTACAACATGACCGAAGAAGTCATAACCTTTAACGCGATCGATTTCAACGTTATAGAATTCACCTAATTGTAATGGTTTTTCACTTTGGATATAAACCACACTATCAACGCCATCTGGGGCACTAAAATAAGCACGACCCACATAACGATTGAAGATACTTTCTTCTCTCTCGACCAAAACTTCAAATGTTTGACCAATTCGTTTTGCATTCTTTTGATCAAGAATTTCTTGTTGAAGAGCCATTAAACGTTCATAACGTTCTTGCATAACTTCTTCCGGTACTTCTTCGTCAAAATCATATGCTGGTGTATCATCTTCTTTTGAATATGTAAAAGCACCTAGTGAATCAAATTCAATTTCTTTAACAAAATCTAAAGTATCATTAAATGTTTCTTCGGTTTCGTGTGGGAAACCAACAATTAATGTTGTACGAATAATTGGATTCTCAAATAATTCACGAATTCTAGCAATCTTTTGTTTAATAAGTTTAACAGAACCACGGCGATTCATCCATTTTAGAATAGTGTCATTACCATATTGAGTTGGAATATCAAAATATGGAAGAACTCGTTTATAACCCGTCATTGCGACAAGTAATCTATCTGGCATTTCATCTGGATACATGTATAAGACACGAATCCACTTAAATGGAATCTTGTCTAATTCATCCAATAATTCTTTGAGCATAAATTTGCCATAAATATCATGGCCATAATAAGTTGTGTCTTGAGCAACGACATTAAGTTCCTTGACGCCTAGATCATATAATCTTTGAGCTTCTTTAACGCAATCTTCAATTGGATAACTACGGCAGTTACCACGAATTAAGGGAATAGCGCAATATGCACAACGGTTATCACAGCCTTCAGAAATCTTTAAATAAGCATAATAGTTATTCGTGATTAAATTACGTGTTTCCATATATGGCTTTTCAAATGGTACTGATAAAACTTCGCTTAGAATTTTATCGAGCTTAGCGTAATCATCAATTCTGATAAAAGCATCAACTTCTGGCATTTCCTTAACCAGCTCATCATGATATCTTTGTGCAAAACAACCGGTAACAATCAATTTCTTTAGACGACCCGTTTCTTTTAGCTCAGTCATTTCAAGAATAGTTGCGATTGATTCTTCTTTCGCACTTAAAATGAAACCACAAGTATTGATGACGATGACATCACATTCTTGGGGCTTATTTGAAATTTCAAAACGTTTTTTATCAAACATCCCGATAATATATTCACTATCGACTAAATTTTTGGCACAGCCAAGTGAAATAAAACCAATTTTAATCATTATCCTATCCTCTTAATACATACTTTCGCAATAAAACCTGTTAAACATCCTGTTCCAATTGAAGCCAACGCCAATATTGGCAATAAAGTCATAATGTTTGTTTGTTGATATAGTAATACCACAACCACCACTTGGCCAACCGAATGAGCAAACGCTGACATTATTGAAGTAAACCATAGTGAACTATGCAATTTATGGCAAATAATAATCATAATGGTTGATAAAACTACACCACCAGTGCTTATCCAAAAAGGCGCACCAAATATTATGCCGCGCAATAAACCTCCAATGACAATTCTCAAAGTATTAACAATAATTAAATCTTTAACATTAAACAAAGAAATTGTCACAAGGGCAATAATATTTGCTATGCCAAAGCGAATGCCAAATTGAATGGGAGGAATAAAATAGCTTTCAAACAAATTTAAGACAATCGCTAAAGCTCCTAACATTGTCACATAGGTTAAATGCTGACTTTTGTTTAACTTCAACATCGCTATTCCTCAATAGAAATAATTATTCCGTTAGGGAGACAAATAATCGGTGCATAGTAATCCATACTTGGCATCCAGCCCATGTTTACGCAAACCTGATTGGGGCAATCAACATCAACAGCTCGGTATTTGCCATCCTTAACTTCAATATGAAACTTACCATTTATAACATCGATTTCATAATATGCATCGACATTAACGTCAAAACGTAAAACCACTTCATCCTTATAAGTATCAGTGACAATCGCAAATTGACTTTTGGGTTGATTTCGATAAAACATCAGTCCAAAAAGGGCTAGGCAAATAATGCCAATGACAATTAAAAGTTCTCTTTTACGCATAGCTTCGTTTAATACTCTTTATGGTTAGCTTTATAACGAGCTTTCTTTTCTTCACGAATCTTTTGACGAATATAAGTTTGACGTTCTTTTTGTTTAATACGCTCAATCTCTCTCGTCTTCTTTTTCTTGTAATTAGGTTTAACCTTTTCACCCTTACGGTATAAAGAACGCGCAATTTCCTTTTCGCGGATTTCTTCGCGTTTAACACGTTTGAAGTTGAAAGGCTTTAAATCGCGCCATACACCATTTTTAAATGTTTTTGGCACAAATTTAATTCCTGATTTGCTTAGTAATTCGATAGATTTCATATCTTCTTCTTTATATAAAGCAAAGCAGACACCATCACGTCCATTACGGCCGGTACGACCTGAACGGTGCGTATAGAAAGCTAAGTCTTTAGGAAAACCTAGCGAAATAACATGTGAAACGCCGTCAACGTCAATACCACGAGAAGCGACGTCACTTGCTACTACATATGTATATTCTTTACTTGCAAGAGCCTTCATGGCACGAACTCTTTCACGTGATTCAAGACCACCATGAAGTTCAAGCACACGATAACCATTTTGTTTAAGAGCCTTCGCAGTAAGAGCACATTCTTCACGTGTATTTGCAAAGATTAAACATACATATGGATTAAATCCTGGTAAAATATCAAGCAACATCTCTTGATATGTCTTATGTTTGCAATTGATTAAAACGTGTTCAATTTTAGGGTTATATCCCTCATTGTCTTCCACCTTAATCATTTGTGGATTATTTAGATATTTTTTGATGAATGGTTTTAGACCTTCAGGCAAGGTAGCACTAAAACACATAATCTCTGGATTACGTGTCATCTTTGCGAATACAGTATCAATATCCTCTAAGAAACCATATTCAAGGGTCATATCTGCTTCATCAACAACGAATATTTTAACTTGATCAACTCTTAAAACATTTTCAGTATATAAATCTTTAATTTTTCCTGGCGTACCAACGATGATATGTGGTTGTTTTTTAAGACCTTCCTTAAGTTTGGCATTATCCATACCACCACTTAATAATTTAATTCTTAAACTAGGATAAACTTCCATCATCACCTTTGCACGCTCGAAAATTTGCATAGCAAGTTCACGAGTTGGAGCTGAGATTAAGACTTGCGTTTCATCGTTATGGAGATTAATCTTTTCCATAATTGGGATTAAGAAAGCATGAGTTTTACCTGTACCAGTCTTTGAAATCGCAACAATATCTTTATCTTTCTTAGCCATTCTTAAGCAAGCTTCTTGGATCTTTGTTAATTCTTTAAAGTTGTTTTTAGCAATAAAATCAAGTGTTGTTTGTTTTAATTCAATATTTATCATACGCATTATTTTAACATAAAAAAATTAAAAGTATATCACAAATCCCCTAAAAATCGCAGTTAATGGTATAATTGAAACATGAAAATTCAAAAAGTTATTCCAAGTGGTTACTGCAAAGGGGTTGTCAGAGCCATTACACTTGTTAAACAAACCCGTATCGCTAATCCCAATGAAAAAATCTATGTCTTGGGAATGATCGTTCACAACACATATATCACAAAAGCCTTAGCTTATCACAATATCATCACCCTTGATGATAGTAAGTACACAAAAGAAGAACTCATTGATCAAGTCAATGATGGAATCATTATCTTTACAGCTCACGGCATTGCCGACTATCTTAAACAAAAAGTTATTGATAAAGGTTTAAAGTATGTCGATGCATCGTGTATTGATGTCATTAAGACAAAAGATATAGTCAAAGAAAAACTCAAGGAAGGTTATGAAGTTATCTATATCGGCAAACACAATCATCCTGAAGCTGACGCTGTCCTAGCTGAATCAAATCGAATTCACCTTGTAACAAATATTAAAGATGTTGATGAATTAGATATTAAAGATAAAGTCTTCGTTACCAATCAAACAACGATGTCAATTCTTGAAGTTCATGAAATTTTTGAACATATCAAAGTCTTATATCCTAACGCCTTGATTCAACCGGAAATCTGTAATGCAACTTCTGCTCGCCAACAAGCCACTATTAACTTAAAAGATTGCGATTTACTTTATATCGTTGGTGATCCAAAATCTAATAATTCAAATAAATTAAAAGAGATTGCAATTAAAAACGGTATTCCAAAAGTCAGATTAATTGGTGCCGCGTTTGAAATCGAAGAAGAAGATCTTCAAGATGTTGAAAACATCTATGTAACTGCAGGTGCTAGCACTCCAACCTATTTAACAAATCAAGTTATTGAAACATTAAATACCTATAACGAAACCCATGAATTAAAAAAGCCTGATGTTGACCTTAGCCAAATCATCTAGGCTTTTCTTTTTATTTATGAATTTTATTTAAAATACGACTTGTAACTTGT